>JBDHHM010000123.1:0-5701 GCA_039589355.1 Gemmatimonadota bacterium
CGTGGCGACGCCCTACGAAGGGACCCCTGAAGACGCCTATGACTGCACGAATGAGGGCCCCGACCGCTGGGACGACCTCACGCTCAAGTTCAACAACCAGGAAGTCGTCCGTGCTCTCGGCGATGTGGAAGACGGCGATGTCCTGTTGTTGACGCTGACGGGCAACCTTAGGGAGGAGTACGGCGGCTCAGCCATCGAGGGCCAGGATGTGGTAGTGATCTTGAAGAGAGGTAAACACCGTCGGCCGCCATGGATCCGTCGTAGGCGGGGCTAAAGAACCGACCCTATCTCAGTCCTGTGCACAACCAGGGGCGGTCCTCACTCGGGGACCGCCCCTCTCTCTGTAATACCCACCTAGAATTGACGATCTTCTCTACGATGCCCACCTAGACGCTGCACACTACAGAGTGGTTCAGCTCGCCGGGCTGGCCTACTACCGGTTAGTCGACTAGCGTCGCGAAGGCTCTATTCCGACCTCCGAGTAATACTGATCAAGTCGATCGAAGAAGGCATCGCGGTCTTCGACGGAAGTGAAGAAATCGAAGCGGCCAGCGGCACGCTCGACGTTCATCAACTGGATCAGGAAGTCGTAGATCGCGTTTGCTGCCCGCAACTCGGCGATCAGCGCGGTGTTTTGCGCGTCGAGCAGATCGATGACCGACGCCGCACCGCGGCTGTAGGAATCCTGCACCAGCTCGAAGTTGTTCCGCGCCGCAACAGCCGCGTCACGCGACAGATCGATATTGGCCAGTGCCGCCCCCATCGTGTGGAGCGATGCACGAACCCGACTTTCGACGCGCTGGGCCAGTGCGCGCCGCTCGGTCTCGACCCTGGCCAACTCTTCGACCGCCTGGCTCTTCACGGAAAAGCGGGCGCCGCCGGTGAGCAGTGGATAACTCAAGGCGAAGCCGACCGTCCAGCGCAGGTCCTCGAACCCGGGGAACGCGGTGCCCGCTCCGCTCGTGGAGAGCACGTCGCTGGCCGATGCCTGGAGGGCCAAAGTGGGCAAGTAGAACGAGCGGTCTGCCGCCGTGAGATTTCGCCGCTGCGCCGCAGTGATGGCGTCGAGCGCCTTGAGCTCGGGTGAGGCGTCCAGCGCTTCCTGCGCCATGAAGTCGCGAAAGACCGAGAAACTCCAGCGGTTATCGAGATAGGGTGCCAGTCGACTTTGGCTGGTGAGCAGCTGCGGATCGCTGAGCTCGGCTTCCGCCGTGGCGAAGGCCTCTTCCAGCGGCCGATCCAGCAGCCGGTTGAACTCGATTTCGACCAGATTGCGCAGCGAGTTCGCATTGATCACGGCCTGGCGATTGTTGGCGATCTGGCTCTCCCAGCGATAGACCTCTCCCGGGCTCGCCGTACCGACCGAGCGTCGCACTCTGGCGAACTCGAGGTTCGCGCGCGTAATGCTCAGGTTCTCCCGCTCGATCCGTTCGATCGTCTTTGCCTTTAGCAGATCCAGGTAGGCGACGGCCGCGTCGACGGCAACGTCGAGCCATACGGTCTCGCGCTCCTGGACGCGCGATTCCTGGATCGATTTCTGGATCGAGTAATTGGCCCATGCCGGATCGGCGTAGATCAGCTGGGTCAAAGTCGCCCGCCCGGCGAGCAGCTGCTCCGGCCGGAAGCCCGCGCCGGACTCGGCCTGGTCTCGATCGATGACACTCCATTCGAGGCCCAGGTCGATCTGCGGCAGCAGCCCGGCGCGTGCGATCCCTATGTCATTGGCTCCGGCGGCGACGGTACGATCGGCTATTCCGAGATCCAAGTTTACCTGCAGCGCCTCGCGCACCGCGCCCTCCAGGGTCCAGTCGCGCGCCACCAACCTCACCTCTTCAGAGATGAGCTCCGCCTCGGTGACGACCTTCCACGGTGGGTATACGTCGATTGCGCGCGCCGTGGCCATGTTGATGAAGAGACGTGACTGGGGCGCGAAGGCGACAGGCAATGAAGATGGATCTTCGCCGAGCAGGATCCTCTGAATGTTGAGTGCTACCCGCCGTGCAACACGCTGGACGAAATTCTCGGGCCGCTGGCCCGCCATGATCCCATCGACGACGTCAGCGCGACCGAACCAACTGAAGCTGGGAAGCCGACGATCGATCAAGCCCTGCACCAGGCGCTGCCAGTCCTCTTCCGATAACTGGAACTGAGGCGTTACGTAAACGGCCTCGACATTGACTTCGTCGAGCGCCGCGAGCGTCGATTCAATTGTCAGGCCAACGGGGATAAGAACCGGTTCCAATCCGATGGTTTGCCCGGCGGTCCGCAAGGTCTGCGATAGCTCGGGTATAGCGTCGGCCAACGGTCCGTTGGCCAGAACCGCGACCCGGTCGAACGGCACGATCTCGCGAAAGATGAGTATGTCGTCCGGCTCCGGCAGGGCGATGTAGCTCAGGTTGTTGATCCCGCTGCCACCGCCTTCAGCCACTCCGACGCCCTGCAATTCCTGGTCGAGGATGATCGCGGCCACGACGGGCTTGGCCAGGTTCCGCCGAGTGGCGGCGATGTGCGAGGCGATCGCGCCGAATGTGACTATGAGATCTACCTCTGGGTGATCCAGCAGACGGTCGAGTGCTTCTTCGATCCCGCGGACCGTGAAATCCGCTTCGACCGTCACATCCGCCGACATGCGAACGTCGAATTCGCCTGACAGCAGTCCGCGGATCTCGTCCTGAAGAAGCTCGGTCAAGTGCATGTGACGTGGGGTGGGACCATCCGATAGGAAGCCAATGGTAACCGTGCTCGTCCCCTGCCCCGACGCCTGGCCAGGTAACAGAGTGAGCGCCAAACCGGTGAGCAGCACTACGAGTCGGGGCATCTCTCTCCACGACCTCCGCTGAGTTCCGTGCCTTGCCGGCCGGCGGTTAGCTGGCACCGCGGAATGGCCGGTTCTGGGTATGAAGTTGTCCAAGATAAGTACACAGCGACTCGCCGGGAAGGATAGCACGTCGGCCCGCTGGTCATAACGGCTTGACAGTGGAGGAGGGCGCGGCCTAATCTGCGTGCTTCATTCTGACCAGCCTAGCTGAGTGCCTATTCAGGGTCGAGAGCAGGCCAGCCGCATTGGTTCTCGACCTCGATTCCGGAGGTTGAACGCGATGTTACATCGTGACCGCATCGTCAGCCTGACCGTCGGTCTGATCGCAGCCTCGATGCTTCAGGCCTGCGGTGAGCAGGAGCAGCCCGAGCCCGTCATCCGGCCGGTTCGCTACCAGGAGGCCTACTCGACCGGCGGCAGCCGCGTACGCGTGTTTTCCGGCACTGCGCGAGCGGGCGTCGAATCGCGGATCAGCTTCAAGGTACCGGGTACGATTCGCCGCCTGGCCGTGGAGGTAGGTGACACGGTGCGGGCCGGGCAGCTGATCGCGGACCTCGATGACGAGGACTACCGCCTCCAGGTCCAACGCGCCGAAGCGGGCTCGGCGCAGGCGCGCGCACAGGCACGGAACGCCGAGGCCGACTACGCGCGGGCACGACAGCTGTACGAGAACGCCAACCTCTCGCGCAGCGAGCTCGACGCGGCCCGCTCGGCCTCGGAGTCGGCCGCGTCGTCCGTCAACGCCTATGAGCGGGAGCTGGAGCTAGCGCGCCTGCAGCTCAGCTACACGCGCCTCACGGCGCCGGTGGCTGGGGCGGTGGCGTCGGTCAGTGTCGAGGTGAACGAGAACGTCCAGACAGGCCAGACCGTAGTGCTTCTGACATCCGGTTCCAACCTCGAGGTCGAGGTCGGCGTTCCCGGCGTTCTGATCACGGAGATCGCCGAGGGAGACGAAGTTCGTACCAGCTTTGATGCTCTCCCGGAACGGACGTTTTCAGGTATCGTCACCGAGGTGGCAGTCTCCGCCACCGGCGCCGGGATGACTTTCCCCGTGACCGTGCGCCTGGCAGAGAGCGAGACCGGCATCCGCCCCGGCATGTCAGCCGAAGTCGGTTTCCTGTTCGAATCGGAAAGCCAGCGCGTCGTGCATCTGGTGCCCTCAGCCGCCGTAGGAGAGGATCGAGAGGGCCGCTTCGTCTTCGTCGTGGAGCCGACGGAGGCGGGCCTCGGCATGGTGCGCAGGCGGGCGGTGAGCGTCGGCGAACTTACGCCTGAAGGACTGGAAATCGTCGAGGGACTCGTGGACGGCGATCGAGTCGTCACCGCCGGTTGGAGCAAGATCGAAGACGGCCTCCAGGTGAGGCTGCCCGACCTCGGCTTGTGAGCTCGACAGCCATGAACATCACCAGCGCAGCCTTAAAGAAGAACCGACTGACCATCGTCGCTCTGATCATCATCCTGCTCGGCGGGTTGATATCCTACGGCAATCTGTCGCGCTCGGAGGACCCGGGCTTCATCATCCGCTTCGCCCAGGTGATGACGCTGTTCCCGGGCGCGAGCCCCGAACGCGTCGAGATGCTGGTCACCGACAAGCTCGAGAAGGCGATAATGGAGATGCCGGAGCTCGACTTCATCCAGAGCGAGTCGAAGGCCGGCGTCTCAGTGATTTACGTCGCCATCAAGCAGAGCTACGATCACATGCGCCCCATCTGGGACGACATGCGGCGCAAGATAGACCGCGCGGCGGCGGATCTTCCGGCTGATGTGATCGGTCCCATGGTGAACGACGAGTTCGGCGACGTATTTGGCACAGTGATCACGATCACCGGTGAGGGCTTTACGTACGCGGAACTAAAGGAGATCGCCGACGAGGTAAGGGACGAGATGCTGTTGATCGCCGAGGTCGCGAAGGTCGACATCTTCGGAGCGCAGCAGGAGCGCATCTTCGTCGAGTACAACAATGCCAGGCTCTCTGAGCTGGGACTCTCACCGCTCCAGTTGGGTCAGATACTCGAAAGCCGCAACATCGTGCTGCCCGGCGGTGAAGTGACCGCCGGAGTGGATCGGATCGTCCTAGAGCCCTCGGGCAATTTCGAGACGGTCGAGGAGTTGCGCCGATCGGTCATCAGTCTGCCCGGCACGAACGAGTTCCTCTATCTCGAGGATATCGCCGCTATCGAGCGCGGCTACATCGACCCGCCGGAGAACAAAGTCACGGCAAGTGGCGAGCCCGCGCTGGCTATCGCCATCTCCCTGCGCGAGGGCGGTAACATCATCACGCTCGGCGAGCGCGTGCAAGAGACCCGGGCCCGTCTCCAAACACTCTACCCGATCGGGATCGAATTCGACGTCGTAGCCTTCGAACCGGCCGAGGTCGACCGCGCCATCAGTGATTTCGTGAGCAGTCTGCAGCAGGCTATCATGGTCGTCGTCCTGGTGATGCTCCTCTTTCTGGGCCTGCGGACCGGCTTGGTGGTCGCCAGTCTGATCCCGACGGCGATCACGATGTCCTTGCTGGTGATGTCGTTTCTCGACATCGGGCTCAACATAGTCTCGCTCGCTGCTTTGATCATTTCCCTCGGTTTGCTGGTCGACAACGCCATCGTCATGGTGGAATCCATCCAGGTTCAGATGTCCGAGGGGAAGAGCGCGGTCGACTCGGCGATCACGACGATTGCGGCATTTTTGCCGTTCTACCTCGCCGAGTCGGATACCGGCGAGTACGTAGCGCCGCTTTTCCAGGTTGTGACGATCACGCTGCTCTGCTCTTGGCTGCTCGCCCTCACGATGATCCCGCTGCTGGCGGTGAAGTTCGTCAGGCCGAAGGCGGACCCCGAGGGCTCGAAATACGAGACACCGTTCTATCGTCGCTACCGTGGTACG
>JBDHHM010000124.1:0-5691 GCA_039589355.1 Gemmatimonadota bacterium
GGGATTCGGGAAATGGGGGAGTTGGAATCGGGAATCCGTGGAAACCGTGGAGTCCGTGGAATCCGGGATTCGGGAGTCGGCTAATCTCGCCTCCCACCTCCCAGATTCCCCGATACCACGGATACCACGGATACCACGGATTCTCGGTTCGTGGGCTCTCTGACTTATGGTTCTGGAGTTCCCGAATACTCGAATCCCGAATTCGGGAGTCCCGGATTTGCGGATTCCCAAATTCTGGGATTAATCGTCGCGGCCGATCTCGAGCATGCGGCTTAGCGCCAGATGGGCGCGCTGGCGGATGTCAGGCGGCACGTCCACCTCGTAGCGGCCAAGCCGCAAGGACGCCAGTGTGTTCTCCAGCGTGATCTTCTTCATGTGCGGGCAGAGCGTGCAGGGCCGCACCATCTCTTTGTCGGGGTGTCGTCGAACCGACGAAGTCCGCCTCGTCGCACACTTCCGGTGAACATTCCGGGTGCGCCAGGATCACGAGCCCGGGGAACTGCTGCCGGTAGGCGCGTAGCTCGTCGACCGTGAACTGTTCATGCACTATGCAGCGGCCCTTCCAGGCGATCACCTCTACATCTGTGTCCTTCCCTACGTTGCGCGCCAGGTACTCGTCGGGGAGGAAGATCACCCTATCCACACCCAGCGACTCTACCACGGCCCTGGCGTTGGCGGATGTGCAGCAGATGTCCGATTCGGCCTTGATGTCGGCCGGCGTGTTCACGTAGGTGACGACCGGCACCCCCGGATAGCGCTCCTTCATGAGCCGTACGTCTTCGGCCGTGATGCTCTCGCTCAACGAGCAGCCGGCGTCGAGGTCGGGGATCAGAACTCGCTTCTCCGGGTTCAGGATCTTCGCGGTCTCCGCCATGAAGTGGACGCCGCAGAAGACGATCGTGTTCTCCTCGACGTCCATCGCTGCCTGGGCCAGCCCCAGCGAGTCGCCCTGGAAATCGGCGATCCCGTAGAAGATCTGGGGCACCTGGTAGTTGTGGGCCAGGATGACCGCGCCGACCTCCTGCTTGAGGCGCAGGATCTCATGGATGACCGGCGCCTGGAGCCTCCACTCGGCCTCCGGTACGAGATCGCAGATCACCTCGTAAATGTGCGCGGTGGCCTCGGCCACCTGAGGCGTGTACTCGAGCCGCTCGATGTCTTTGATCATCGTCATTTATGCCACAAATGCCTTCTGGGCAGCCGGGGCTGCGTTTGGACCTGAGGTCCGCATGCTGCTCACGAGGTGCCAAAAAGATTCGACATTGAGGGGTCGAAAATCAAGCCGTCGCGGTGGCACCTTGACCCCGGCAGACGGTGGCCGTGATATTCCGGTGGCCGCGAGGGGAGCGAAGGGCCGCGGATCGGTGCCTTGGTGCGCGATTCGAGGAAAGTCCGAGCTCCACAGGGCAGGGTGCCGGGTAACGCCCGGGCGGCGAAAGCCGACGGAAAGTGCCACAGAGAACAGACCGCCTGCGGCTGGCGCACCAGCGTCCGGCTGTCGGTAAGGGTGAAACGGTGGAGTAAGAGCCCACCGCCCGTGCGGGTAACCGCCGGGGCACGGCAAACCCCACCCGGAGCAAGGCCAAGCAGGGGACAGTGGTTGCCCGCCGCGTTATGATCCCCGGGTAGGCCGCATGAGGTGTCGGGCGACTGGCATCCCAGATGAATGGCCCGCTGAACAGAACTCGGCTTACGGCTCCCCTCCGCGGTCTTTGTCTAGACATGAAACCCACAAGCGGGGACCGACACGTGCCTGAGAATGGCGTCGTCCATTTCGAGCTGCAGGAGCGGAGCCTGGACAACGGGCTGCGCGTGGTCGTCCAGGAGGATCACACCGCGCCGGTCGTTTCGGTCCACATCATGTATCACGTCGGGTCGAAGCACGAGCGACGCGGCCGAACCGGCTTCGCTCACCTCTTTGAGCACCTGATGTTCCAGGGCTCCGAGCACGTGCCGAACGAAGCCCATTTCAAGCTCATCCAGGACGCCGGCGGTACACTGAACGGAAGTACGTGGTTCGATCGGACGAACTACTTCGAGACGTTGCCGTCGAACGAGCTGGAGCTCGGACTGTGGCTCGAATCGGACAGGCTCGGCTGGTTCGAGTCGGCGATCACCCGAGAGAAATTGGACAACCAGCGCGACGTCGTGAAGAATGAGCGTCGCCAGTCGTACGAGAACAGGCCCTACGGACTGGCGGTCGAGACCGTCCTGCGAATGGCCTATCCTGAGGGGCACCCGTACCACCACCCGACGATTGGGTACATGGAGGACCTCGATGCCGCCGGCCTCGAGGATGTCAGAGAGTTCTTCAGGACGTTCTACAGGCCGGACAACGCGGTGCTCGTCCTGGTCGGGGCACTGGAGGCGGAGCGCGGCTACGAGCTGGCCGACAAGTACTTCGGCGAAATCCGGGGCAGCCCGGGAACGCCCCAGCTGACGGCGCCGGCCGTGCCGCCGGGCTCCGAGGCCCGCGACACGATCTACGACAACGTCCAGTTCCCGCGCGTCTACATCTTCCACCACTCACCCGCTTTCGGGAAGCCCGGCTTCGAAGCAGCGGACGTGCTTAGCAGTGTCCTGTCCGACGGCAAGTCTTCGCGGCTATACCGCAAGCTCGTGTATGAGGATCGGATCGCTCAGGACGTCTCGGCCCAGGTGTGGCCGACCGAGGATTGCGGCCTGTCATTCATTGTGGCTACCGCCCGCCCCGGGGTCGAAGCCGAGACCCTCGAGTCGGCGATCCTCGAAACGCTCGACGACGTCAGGCGCGGTACTATCACGCAGCGCGAGGCGGTGGGCGGTATCAACCGAGCGACGCGAGAGCTGGTGAACGCCTTCGACGGTGTCGGCAGTCGCTCCGACGCTATCGCCACATCGACGACCTTCCTTGGCCGCCCCGAATACGTCAACGAACTGTTCCCGCGCGTGCAGGCGGTGACTACGGAGGCGATGGTGCAGGTCGCCAACGAATGGTTCGTCCCCGAGCGGCGGGCCACGCTGTACATCTTGCCCGAGAGCTCTGCGGAGGGAGGCGAGTGATGCCGGCGCCCCGGTCGGTGGATCGCAGCCGGCGTCCGGCGGCCGGACCGCCGCCGCAGATCTCTCTTCCGGCGTTCAAGAGCTTCCGTCTCGCGAACGGCCTGCACGTGCTGTCGGTTCAGCACGACGACATGCCCGAGATCTCGGCGCGGCTCGTGCTGCCATTCGGTGCCTGCGAGGACGCTAGAGAGCATGCCGGAGCGGGGCTGCTCACGGCCCGCGCCCTGACGGAAGGTACGGAGGAGCGCTCGGCTCCCGAGGTCGCCGAGTGGCTGGACTACCTGGGCGCTCGCTTCAGCCTCGACGTCGACCATGACGCTACGATTATCAGCCTGCACTTCCTGACCCAGGTGATGGATGGGGCCTTCGATCTGTTGGCGGAGGTCTTAACGCGACCGGCGTTCGATCCCGGCGAGGTCGGACGGCTCAGGGATGAGCGCCTGGACGAGATCGCCAGCGGGTTGGACGAGCCGCGGATCGTGGCAAGCCTGCGCCTGGGAGAGGCCACCTTCGGCTCACACCCGTACGGCATGAGAACCGGCGGTGTGGAGGAGACCGTTCGTGAGATCGACGCGGAGGTACTGGGCGACTTCCACTCGCGATTCTACCGGCCCTCCAGCGCGACGCTGATCCTCGTGGGAGATGTTCCGGAGCTGGGTGAGCTTAAAGACCGGCTGGAGGTCGCCTTCGGCGCCTGGCAGGGAGATCCGGCCCCTGCCACCGCTCTCGCCGAGCCGGAATCGATCGATGAGCGTCGGTTGTGGGCGGTGCCGTGGCCCGGACCCCAGTCGGAGATCCGACTGGGCGGAATCGGGATCGCGCGTCTCGACCCCGAGTATTACACGACACTCATCATGAACGCCATCTTCGGAGGCCTCTTCAGCTCTCGGATCAACATGAATCTGCGCGAGGACAAGGGTTGGACTTACGGAGTGTCCTCGCGTTTCGACGCCCGCAGGCGTAGCGGCCCGTTCTTTGTGGCCACGGCGGTCGATGCGGCAGTAAGCGTGGATGCGGTCGGTGAGATCGTCCGCGAGATGGAGCACATGAAGTCAGAACCGCCGGGTGAAGAAGAGATGGAGCTGGCCGTCAACGCGATCACCCTCTCGCTGCCGCGGCTATTCGAGACGGTCGACCAGGTCTCCGGCCGCATCGCCCACCAAGTCGTCTACGGATTACCCGACGACTATTGGGAGACGTACGCCGACCGGTTCCGTGCGGTGACCGCCGCCGACGTACAACGTGTGGCCGGGCGGTTCCTTGCGAGTGAGCGTTCTGCCATCGTCGTCGTCGGCCCCCTAGAGGATTTCCGAACCCAGCTCGAAGATCTGGGGCCGCTCCAGATCCGTGACGTTCACGGACGCCCGGCCCAGTCGTAGACCCCGGGGCCCGGCGCTTCGAATACCCGCTACAGTCACCGTCCTCGGAGAAACCCGCCGGGTCCGTAAGCCGTTTTATCTATCGAGATAGGTGGTCGCTGCCGCGACGGCGAGGAAACAGATGTGTTCCCCAGGGAAACCCTTGGACCCGCTGGCGCGTCTATATAAGTAGAGAGCGGAGGTCGAAACGGCTCCCGCGATAACGTAGTGGAGGTTACCAGTACCGCAGCCGGCTGACTAGGCGGGTCGGAAGATGCGGGCAGAAGTACATACAGAAAACAGACACAAGTACTGAAAAACTTGCAGGATCGGAGGCGTGAGCCTCCAAGGAGGGATGGCGCAAGGGGCACTGTAATTGGTTAGTTTCTAAACACTTAGACCACTGACCCGGGTCTGCGGGACGGCCTCTATTGCCGCGGGAATGGAACCTGCACGCGTGTTGGGGTGGGAGAAAAAGGGAGACCCGGCAAATGACCGATGACGGAGTAAAGGGCGGCGTTGTTGTATTGGAGCCGCAGACGAGCCCAACGACGGAAACGTCGTCGGAGATCGAGGGCGGAAGTGAAGAGATGGTACAGGTAGCGACGAAGAAAGAGCGCGAGGTATCGCTCACCGAGATTCAAGACAACGAGCTCGTTGCGCGGTTTCTCGCTGGCAACGGGCTGGCGTTCCCCGAGCTCGTCCGGCGCTACCAGTCACGGCTGCTCAACTTCATCTACCGAACGATTGGGGATCGTGACCGGGCGGAGGACCTGGTGCAGGAGACGTTCATCCGGGTCTACCGGCATTTGCACCGGTTCGACCAGGCGAAGAAGTTCTCGACCTGGATCTACACGATCGCCAGCAACCTGGCGAAGAACGAGCTGCGCAACCGGTCGAGGAACCCACTGGTCCTCTTCCAGACGATTAAGAAGAACTGGGAGGCGGACCATCGTCCGCTCCAGTGGGAAGACCCCCACTACCGACCGGATGATCTGTTCAGGAAGCGACACCTCCGGGACATAGTGGAGAAAGCGGTGGAGCAGCTGCCGGAACATCATCGCGTCGTCTTCGTGCTCAGGGAGATGGAGGGCAAGACATACGAGGAGATCTCCGAGATCACTGGTGTTAACCTGGGCACGGTCAAGTCGAGGCTGAATAGGGCCCGTAACAACTTCGCGCAGATCATATCACCGATGCTGCGCTAGCCGCAGACGGGGTCGATCCCGAAGCGCTGCAGGTTCGAGGCGCCGGCCGCAAGCCGGCGCCTTTTTTTTGTTATGGGAATCCG
>JBDHHM010000125.1:0-8561 GCA_039589355.1 Gemmatimonadota bacterium
GGCCATCGTCTATGTGAGCTGCGACCCGGCGACGCTCGCCCGCGACCTCGCCGACCTGAGCTCGATCTTCGAGCTCGTCGCCTGCCGCGGCTTCGACATGTTCCCTCAGACCGCACACGTCGAGACAGTCGCGACCCTCGCCCGACGCTAGGCCCGCCTAGGGGATGAAATAGCTGGCTCGGAAACGGAAGATGTTGTCGGTGGTCTCGAAAGTTTGGCCGACCGTACTTTCCGGGTGCGACCCCTGTTGCGTACGGGGGATAAGTCGTTGATAATGAGAAGATTCGGGTGGTTACCTCACAGGCTGTCCAACGACCCGGCTTAATGAAGTACTACGTAGAGATCGGAGACCGTACCTTCGAGGTCGATATCGGGCCGGAGGGCGTGAGCGTGGAGTTGCTCGACGGTCGGTCGCATACCTTGCGGGCCCGGCGGCGCGATGGGCGCGGCGACTGGGAGTTGGAGATCGATGGGCGGCGCCACCGTGCCCTGGCCCTGGATGAGCGGAGCCGAGCGATCCGCGAGCTGGCCGGGACCGCCGCCGTCAGCCAGGGGCCGGTCGAGCTGACAGCCCCGATGCCCGGGCTGGTCATCAAGATAGAGGTTAAGGAAGAGGAGCAGGTCGAGCGCGGGCAGGGCCTCGTCATCATCGAGGCGATGAAGATGGAGAACGAGCTCAAGGCTATGACCGCGGGCCGGGTGGTGGGAGTGCGAGTCGCGCCGGGGCAGGCGGTGGACAAAGGGGAGACGCTTCTGGTCATTGAGCCGGACGGGGGTGGAGACTAGGCTGGGGGGCATTTCAATATCCAAGATCCGACATCCAATCATCAGATTCTCAAGGTTTACTCAAGAGTCAATGACTGAGTCTCATCCTCCAGGGCTCAAGGTGTCCGCCGTTCCGTTGAAACCCGCCTCCCTTCGAAGGCAGGATGGGTGATTTGAAGGATAAGCTCCACAACACCAGCGGCATCGAGATAAAGCCCACCTACAAGGCTGAAGACGCCGAGAAGGCCGGTCCCCCCGGTCCCGGTGCGCCCGGCGAGTATCCGTTCACTCGCGGCGTGTACGATACGATGTACCGCGGCCGGCTGTGGACGATGCGGCAGTACGCCGGCTTCGGCACCGCCGAAGACACCAATCGCCGTTTCCGCTTTCTCCTCGACTCCGGGCAGACCGGCTTGTCGGTCGCCTTCGACCTTCCGACGCAGATGGGCATGGATTCGGACCACGCAATGGCGGACGGCGAGGTCGGGCGGGTGGGCGTAGCCATCGACACGATCGACGATCTGGCGATTCTGTTCGATGGCATCGACCTGGGTCGGGTCTCTACGTCGATGACCATCAACGCTACGGCGGCGATACTACTTGCCATGTACGTCGCCCTGGCCGACGAGCGAGGCGTCGGCCGCGAGTCGCTGACCGGAACCGTGCAGAACGACATCCTCAAGGAGTTCATCGCACGCGGCACGTACATTTACCCGGTCGAGCCGAGCCTGCGCCTCGTTACAGATATCTTCGACTTCTGCGCCCGGGAGCTGCCGCGCTGGAACAGCATCTCGATCAGCGGCTACCACATGCGCGAAGCTGGCTGTACCGCCGTCCAGGAGATCGCCTTCACCCTGGCCAATGGGCTCGAGTACGTCGAGCGCGCGGTCGGCCGTGGCTTGAGCGTCGAGGACTTCGGGCCGCGCCTCTCCTTCTTCTTCGCCGCCCATAACGATCTGTTCGAGGAGGTTGCCAAGTTCCGCGCCGCGCGGCGCCTCTGGGCTCGGCTCATGCGCGAACGTTACGGCGCCTCGGACCGCGCATGCATGCTCCGCTTCCACACCCAGACCGCTGGCTCGACCCTCACGGCACAGCAGCCGGTGAACAACGTGGTTCGCGTAGCGATGCAGGCGCTGGCGGCTGTGCTCGGCGGAACACAGTCACTTCACACCAACGCTTTCGACGAGGCGCTGGCGCTCCCCACCGCCGAGTCCGCGAAGTTGGCCCTCCGAACCCAGCAGATCCTCGCCAACGAGGTGGGCGTGGCCAGCACCGCCGACCCACTGGCGGGCAGTTACTACGTCGAAACGCTCACCGCTCAGCTGGAGGAAGAGGCCCGCGTATACCTGTGTGAGATTGAAGGGCGGGGCGGTGCCGCCGGCTCGATCTCCTATATCGTCGACGAGATACAGCACGCCGCCTACGCCTACCAGCTAGAGATCGAGCGCGGAGACCGTGTCGTCGTCGGCGTCAACGACTACCGCGAGGAGGAGACCGAGCCGCGAATCGAGGGTCCCGCCTTCCCGGAGCTCGAGAAGCGGCAGCGAGAGCGACTGGCCAGGCTGCGCAGCGATCGCAACCCGGACGACGTCGAACGCGTCCTGGCGGGCCTGTCGGTGGCGGCCTCGGGCACCGAGAACCTGCTCCCCCTCATCGTGGAGGCGGTGAAGACCCGTGCCACGCTGGGCGAGATCAGCGAGTCGATGCGGCAGGTCTGGGGCGAGTATCGGACGGCGAGTTGAAGGCGATAGCTCCTTCGGATAACTTTCTGCTGCGTATTCACTTGAGTCACCTCACCTGAGGTAGCATGCCGACGTACGAGTATCAGTGCGGTAACTGCGGGCACCGGTTCGAGAAGGTCCAGAAGATCTCCGACTCCTCGCGGGTCGAGTGCCCGCGCTGTGAGAACATCGCGGAGCGCTTGATCTCCGGTGGTGCCGGCCTGCTGTTCAAGGGGTCGGGCTTCTATACCACCGATTACCGCAGCAAGTCTTACCAGGAAGCGGAGAAAAAAGAGACGCCGAAGGATAGCTCGTCCGGCGTCGAGTCGTCCGGGAAGGCGGATGCCGCCAAGGGCGCGAAGAAACCCGAGTCGAAGAAGGACTCGAAGTAGATGCGTCACCCCGAACTAGCCCGAGCGCTCGAAGTGGCCGCCGCTGCGCTGGGTGCCGACGGCGTCGAGGCGAAGCTGGAACGCCCCGCCGTAGTCGAGCACGGTGACCTGGCGACCAACCTGGCGATGGTCCTGGCCGGGCGGCTGAAACGAAAGCCGCGCGAACTGGCACAGGAACTCATCGAGCGGCTCGATCTGAGCGTCCTCGAGATAGAGAGTGCGGAGATCGCCGGGCCCGGTTTCATCAACTTCACTCTCAGCCGCGACTACCTGCGGCAGCGGACCCGTGAGATCGCGAAGGCGGGCCGGGACTACGGTCGTGGAGACTGGGGCGCCGGGCACGCCGTCAACGTCGAGTTCGTATCGGCGAACCCCACCGGCCCGCTCCACTCAGTTCAGCGCGAGTTCTACGTCAACGATGCAGGCGCCCAGATCGAGAAGCTCGTCGACTCGGTCCACGCCCGCTGCCGCCAGCTATGCGGGCAGGACGCGGAGATACCCGAGGGCGGCTATCACGGCGAGTACGTGACCGAGCTCGCCCGCGAGCTGCAGACGGTGCACGGACAGCGTCTCGGCGGCGCCTGGGGCCCGGAGGAGCGCCGCGAGGTGCGCGGCTTCATCCTCGAGCGCATGCAGGCCGATCAGCGGGATGACATGCGGGCCTTCCGCGTGGAGTTCGACGAGTTCCGGACGGAGAGCGCGGTCTACGACTCGGGCCAGATCGATGCGACACTCGCCGAGCTCGATCGTCGCGGCCTGCTCTATGAGAGGGAAGGGGCCCGTTGGCTCAGCACTAGTTCGTTCGGCGATGACAAGGACCGTGTGCTGGTGAAGAGCGACGGCAGCTACACCTATTTCCTGCCGGACATCGCCTACCACCGCGATAAAGCGGTCCGTGGGTTCAATATGGCCATCGATGTTTGGGGCGGCGACCATCACGGATACGTACCGCGCATGAAGGCGGCGGTGGAGGCGCTGGGGATCGGTGCCGACTTTTTCGAGGCCGTGATCGTGCAGCTGGTGCGGGTCGAGCGCGGTGGGGAAGAAGTCAAGTTCAGCAAGCGGGCGGGCGAGTTCGTGACACTGCGCGACCTGATCGATGAGGTCGGTACTGATGTGACTCGCTACTTCTTTCTCGAGCGCGGGTCCCAGCAGCAGATGGTGTTCGACCTCGATCTTGCCAAGGAGCGCTCGGAGAAGAACCCGGTCTACAAAGTCCAGTATGCCCACGCCCGCCTGCGGAGCGTTTACCGCAGGGGCGGCATCGATCCGGAGAAGATCGAGCATGACGTCGATCTCGTACCGATCGTGGAGCTGGCTGCTTTCGAGATGATCAAGACGCTCCTCGACTTCCCAGAAGTGGTGGAGGCGGCGGCGCGTAATCGTGAGCCTCACCGGGTGGTTGCCCACCTCGAGGAGCTTGCCAACCAGCTCAACAGCTGGTACCACGCGGGTACACGCGATGCTTCGTTGCGCGTCCTGGGCCAGGAGCCGGCTGTGACAAGCGCCCGACTCCTGCTCGCCCATGCGGCGGAAATCGTTCTGCGGAACGGGCTCGAGATTCTGGGCATCGAGGCGCCCGAGCAGATGTGAGTGTTCGGAGGCAGGAGACGAATCGATGAAGCGCGCCACCCTGAACCTGTTGGCATCTGCCCTGGTTATCATGAGCCCGGCGCCGGTCGGCGGCCAGGAAACGCTCGATCCGGGGCTATTCGACCTGTGCCAGGAAGCCTTCGCACCGGGCACTAACGGTCGCTTCCTGTGCCACGACCTGGTCGTTTCTGTCCAACTTCTGCAGCCGGAGCTCGGTATGGTGTTGGCCGGGGGTAACCCCGTGCTCGGGACGGCCAGCCCGATAGGTACGAAGTTTCGCTTCATACCGAGATTCAACATCGGTGGTCGTATCGGCGTTGGCTGGGCCGAGATCCCTGACCTGCTCAATTATCCAGAGGACATAGCCGATCCCATCGGCAGACGCTCGTTCTCCGTACCCGTGGCCCAGCTCGACCTGTCCGTCGGAGTGTTTGACGGCCTCCGGCTCGGTACAACGTTAGGCGGCTTGGCGTCGGTCGAGCTACTCGGCTCGCTGGGCGCTATCATGCTGCCCGACGATGATGGATTCAGGGGTAACGTGACCGGGCTTGGACTGGGCGCCCGCGTCGGAGTTCTGCGCGAATCGTTTACCGCTCCCGGGATCTCGATCTCGGGGATGTACAAGTGGCACGGCCGTGTCCAGTACGGCGACGCCGCTGAGGGAGATGCGGGCTCGTTCGAGTTGGATATGAAGGTCCTCAGCCTCCGGGCCGGGCTGAGCAAGAGCTTCGTCGCCTTCGGCCTTGCCTTGACCCTGGGGTACGACAGCTATTGGAGCAACGTTGGCTTCGTCGTCAACCCGCCACCTGCCGGGCCGCCGGTGCCGCTCCCCGCCGCGGGGGAGACCGCGGAGCTGCAGACGGAGCGTTGGTCTGCTTTTATCGACGTGTCGTATATCGTGCTCTACTTCAACATCGTTGCTGAGGCGGGATGGCAGGAGGAACAGAAGCTCATGTCCTCGAGAGGAGACGAGTTCGAGTCAGGTAACTTCTTTGGTACCTTGGGGATACGCCTAACACTGTGATGCACGATCTAGGCAGCGGCTTCATGCGCCGCGCCCTCGAACTGGCCGAGCGAGGTTGGGGGCGGGTCGCTCCGAACCCCATGGTCGGCGCGGTCGTCGTCCTGGGCGGCGAGCTGATCGGCGAGGGCTACCACAGGGAGTGGGGAGGCCGTCACGCCGAGGTCGAGGCGCTGGAGGCGGCCGGCGAGCGGGCGAGCGGTGCGACGCTCTACGTGACGCTGGAGCCGTGCCACCACAGTGGTAAGACGGGGCCGTGCTCGCGTGCGATCCGAGACGCTGGGATCTCGAGAGTCGTGTATGGGGTGGCGGAGGCCAACCCGGAGGCGGAGGGCGGTGGGGCCTGGTTGCGGGCCCAGGGGATCACCGTGGAGCGGGGAACGTGCGAGGAGGAGGCGGCGGACCTGAACGCCGTTCATCTCAACGCCCATCAGAGGGGGCGGCCGTTTCTCGCACTGAAGTACGCCATGTCGCTGGACGGCCGCCTGGCAGAGTCTCCCGGACGATCGACGCAGCTGACGTACGGCGATGCGATTGTCGAGACGCACCGGCTGCGAGCCGGATGCGACGCTGTGATGGTCGGTATCGGCACGGTCCTGGCCGATGATCCTCTCCTTACAGTCCGCGAGTGGGAGGCGCCACGCGTGGCGCCGCGGCGTGTGGTGCTCGATAGCGGTCTCCGCATGCCCATCGAGACGAATTTGGTGGCGAGCGCTCGTGAGGTTCCGGTCCTGGTGCTGGGGGCCGAAGATGCCCCGGCCGATCGGGCGCGGCGCTTGGAGGACGCGGGGGTCGAGGTCGGGCGTGTGCCGCGGCTCGCGGCGGGAGGCCTCGAGCTTGGTGCGGTTTTTGCCACTCTTTGGGCAAGCAGCGTCAGATCTGTCCTTTGCGAGGGTGGAGGCAAGCTCGGGTCGGCCTTGCTCGCGGCGGGTCACGTGGACCGGATGTACGCCTTCGTGGCGCCGATGCTGTTGGGTGAGCCGGGTGTGCCCGCCTTTCAGCTGCGCGCAGGGCAGGCGGCCCGGGAGTGGCGAACGGTGAGCCGCAGCGAGCTGGGCCCGGTAACACTGCTAGTACTGGCCCCCGAAGCGCCGGTGGCCTGAGGAACGAGCGCGAATCAATGTTCAGCGGAATCGTCGAAGAGCTTGGCACCGTAGAGTCGGCGACCAACAGGGGCGGAGGGCGCGAGCTGATCATCGCGGCCGAAACGGTGCTGGCGGACCTCAAGGCGAGCGACAGCATCAACGTCGACGGCGTCTGCCAGACGGTGGTAGGACTAGGGCGGAGTAACTTCAGAGTGCAGACGATCGCCACGACGCTTTCCCGAACGACGTTTGGCGAGTTCCGCCGCGGGCGGAAGGTGAACCTGGAGCGACCCATCGCGGCTGGAGAGCGCTTCGGGGGTCATTTCGTCCAGGGCCACGTCGACGGCGTGGGGGCTGTGCGCTCGGTGCAACGGCAGGGCGACATGTGGCTCGTACGGTTCACCCTACCGGATACTGTGGAGCCTTTCACCATCTTGCACGGCTCCATAGCCGTGGACGGCGTATCGCTGACAATCAACGCGCTTCCGGCCGCCGGGACTGCGGAGGTTGCCCTGATCCCTTATACTTATGAGCACACGAACCTCTCGCGACTGGCTCCCGGGGACAAGGTCAACCTCGAAGCGGACATGATCGGGAAGTACGTCGCCCGGACACTAGGCCAGAGCGGCGATAATAGAGGTGCTGCTGGAGACCCGCTGAAACGACTGTCGGATTGGGGGATCCAGTGACCCGCGACCTGCGGTCATTGGACTGCCGATACAAGGATTGAGTGAACAAGAAATGAGCGAGATCGAGTTCGATTTGGTGGAAGAAGCAGTAGAGGCGATACGTCGCGGCGAAATGGTGATTGTCGCCGATGACGAGGATCGCGAGAACGAGGGCGACCTTGTCTGTGCGGCGGAGAAGATCACTCCAGAGACCATCAACTTCATGGCCACCCATGGGCGGGGCCTCGTATGCCTCACCCTAACTCCGGAGCGCGTCGAGCAGCTGGTCCTAACGTCGATGGGTGACCAGGCCACCGAACCGCAGGGAACCGCGTTCATGGTCTCGGTCGACGCGGTCACAAGTCACGGGGTGACCACTGGGATCAGCGCCTGGGACCGGGCCAGGACGATCCAGGTGGCCATCGACCCAGAGTCGCGGCCCGAAGACTTGCGCCGGCCCGGGCACGTCTTCCCGCTGCGGGCGCGGCCGGGTGGCGTCTTGCAGCGCGTAGGGCAGACTGAGGCGTCGGTCGACCTGGCGCGCATGGCCGGGCTGATACCGGCGGGTGTGATCTGTGAGATCCTGAACTCCGATGGCACGATGGCACGGCGGCCACAGCTGGACGCCTTCGCCAAGCAACACGGCCTGAAGTTCGTGACCGTCGCGCAGATCATCTCTCACCGCCTCAAGACCGAGCGGCTCGTTCACCGCGTTGCTGAGGCGAAGTTACCTACCGAGTTCGGTGAATTCCGGGTCGTTGCCTACACGAACGACGTCGACGGTCGCGAGCACGTCGCCTTGATTAAGGGCGAGGTGGTCGAGAAAGGGGATGTGCTGGTACGCATGCACTCCGAGTGCCTTACCGGCGATGTGTTCCACTCGCAGCGCTGCGATTGTGGCCAACAACTCCACGCCAGCCTCCGCCGCATAGAGGAAGAGGGGCAGGGCGTCTTGGTGTATATGAAGCAGGAGGGGCGCGGGATCGGACTGCTGAACAAGATTCGCGCCTACCAACTCCAGGAGAACGGCATGGACACCGTTGAAGCCAACGAGCTTCTCGGGTTCCCGGCAGATCTCCGCGATTACGGTATAGGTGTCCAGGTCTTGCTCGACCTCGGTATCAAGTCTATGCGCTTGATGACCAACAACCCGAAGAAGATCATCGGGCTCCGGGGATACGGCCTGTCGGTTACCGAGCAGGTGCCGATCACGGTCACGCCCAACCGCCACAACGAGAGCTATCTGAGGGCCAAGCGAGAGAAGATGGGTCACATGATACCGGCGGAGGGCCCGTTGGCTGGCTGAGATTTTGGCG
>JBDHHM010000126.1:0-5462 GCA_039589355.1 Gemmatimonadota bacterium
CCCGAATCCCCAATTCCCACCCAACGCCGTATATTAAGTCGGTCCCAGACAGCACGAACCCTAAGCAGCAGTATGGTCGCATGGGTATAGGCAATATCGGCTGGTCGGAGTTCATAGTGATACTCGCCTTCGCCCTCATCTTCTTCGGACCGCGACGGCTGCCCGGGATCGCACAGGCGATCGGCAAGAGTCTGCGCGAGTTCCAGAAGGCGCTGAACGAGGTCAAGTCGGAGATCGCCCAGGCGAGCAAGGAGGCGGACACGGGACCGGAACTGAAGCGCATCTCGCCCCGGCCGGCCGAGTTCTTCACGCCGGATCCCGCAGTCGCCGAATCCGCCCCCGCTTCCGAGGAACCGGAAACCGCAGAGGGGGCCGACGCCGGCGCGAGCCAAGATGCGAGTCCAGAGGAGACGAGCGCCCAGCATGGAGACTCTTGAGATCCGGACCTCGCGTCGGGAGGAACTGGTCGAGATC
Source organism: Gemmatimonadota bacterium (assembly GCA_039589355.1). GTDB lineage: Bacteria > Gemmatimonadota > Gemmatimonadetes > Palauibacterales > KS3-K002. The sequence goes on from JBDHHM010000126.1 coordinate 475, forward strand.
ACCGGACAGGTCCGCGAGGCGGTACGCCGCGCCGGAGTTGACGAGGGCGTGGCGCATCTCTGGTCGTTCCACACGACCTGCGGGCTGACGGTCAACGAAGGCGCCGACCCCGATGTGGCTCGGGATATCGCCTGCAAGCTCGCTCAGCTGGTGCCCCACGATGAGCCCGCCTACCGACATGCCGAAGGCAACTCGGACTCCCACGTGAAGACGAGCCTGATCAACCCGGGGGCCACACTACTCGTAGCGGACGGCGATATCGTGCTGGGGACCTGGCAGGCCGTCTTCCTGGCCGAGTTCGACGGCCCCAGGGTAAGAAAGGTGGGTGTTCAGGTCGTCGCTGCCGGCTAGTCGCCCGACCGCTCCGTGGCCTGCTCCGCTTCCGTTTCCTCCGCCCGCCGGCGCAACTCATCGTAGCCGCTCGTGCCCAACACTTCCTTGAACTCGTACGCGTACGCGTCTATGGCACGCGTCGGCCCGTCCGACGCCAGCGTGCAACAGCGCCTCACGCCATCACACATATCATCGAACTCCAGACGACTGGACCAAGTGGTCAGGGGAAAAAGACGGCAGTAGAACGGCTTGAGCCGCTCCTCCTCCGGCAGGCCGAGGTGTGGCTCCAGCGCCTGGAGAACGCATAGACCCTCGGCGTTGAGGAAAACGCACTTGTCTTCGTACGTCGCGGTCCCTACACACAGACCACCGGGGTAATCCTCATCCTTCTCGATATTGTCGTCAAACCACTGGCTCGTGTCGGTCGTCTGCGTCCCATCCATCAGCGCCTGGATGCGGTCCGTGTACTCCAGAATCCGATCGCGCTCCGGCAGCGACGCATACACTCCGTGCAGACAACAGTGGCCACCGCACTCCTCGGCCACGTTCAGCGGCCCGCCCCCCTCGATCCTCGCCGTGGCCAACCGCAGCTCGACCTTCCATTTACCTATCTGGAGGGTCTCTTCCTCTTTCCTCTGCTCACGCACCGCTGGCATGCATTCTCCCTCTGCCCCCGCGGGGCTGGACGGTGTGTCCAACGCATTGTCTGCTATAGAGTTATGCTGTCCGAGACTGCGCCCCGGCAGGTGGGCCGACCCTCGATCACCGGGTGGCTGGGGACTCGACCACGGTCTTCCAGAGCCCCAGGAGGTAGGGATCGAATTCTGCGGGGTTCTCCTGATAGGCCTCCGCCCAGGTGGTGAAATCGGGAAGAGCGAGGTCGTCCATCAGTTTCTCGACGAGCAGGTCCGCGATCTGCTGAAAGCTCAACGCGCCCTGCACGACGCCCGCCTTCTGCTCGGCCAGCTTGGCGAGCTCGAAAACCCGCTCCTCCTCCAGCTCCATGAAGATGTCACAGAGACGGGCGGAGCAGTAGTCCAGATACTTCGCTCGGAGAATATCTTCCGATTCAGCAACTGGCTTCCGGGGCTTTCGCGGCTCGCCCTTTCCCGTTCGCCTCGCCATACCACCCCTCCTCGACAAGGGCGGCCACGTCGCACGACAGCAACAGGCCACCAGCACGATGCTATAGCTCGCGCGCGTGCCGGTCAAGGATCGCTGGCTCGTGGCGGTTACAAGCAGAGCGAAACGCCCTCGGCGGGGGGGAGGGCCGGCCGTCTACGTCAACTCAAACGTAGTCTCGAGCGTCGACTCAACGGACGACGCAGACGGCCGGTGCAGGGCTGTTACGCCCTGCAGACGAGCAAACACAGCTCGCCGGACTAGCCCATAGGCCAGGACTCTCTCGATGAATTCCGGATCGGTCTGTTGTACACGCTCGACCTCGTCGGCCAGATCCGCCGGAAGATTGACAACGAGGTTGACTGAACGTGACTCGCGCATTCGGTCAGGTCCTTCAGGTTCAGGGCACACGACGACCACGCCGAAATTCGGCTGCAAGAATTCCAAATTTATCGGAAAGGGCCGCTCCGCAGAAAATCCCCGGAAAGTTCTGTAGAGCAGCGAGTTCTAACTTCGAAGCGACGCCATTATACAAGCGGCGTCAGGTGGGCGCAAGACCGACAGGCATCGAACGGCTGTTCGGGGCTCATTTGCTAACGCGTTCTGATTCAATGAGTTATGTAGATGGGTCGACTCGCAACCGGCGGCGGATTTTGTATAAACTTCTGAATTCCAAACAAAAACGTTTCGTTCGCGCAACTGCTTACTCTACGTAACATCCGCGTTGCGAAGTGCGAATACATCGAGCACTTAGCGGCCTTATTTCGAAAGAATTTGCCCTGACACGGAAATTCGTTCACAGAAGCTCGAGGACTTCGCGCACGTCGTTCGCATCGGTTCGACACGCGACCCAGAGGTCACCGACGGCTTCGAGGCGCTCGCGCATCGACCGCACGTCGAAGTCGCCGGGCTGTAAACCCGTCTTGAGTTCGGCCCAGCAGAGGGGGGCGGAGACGGTTGCTCCCGGCCGTGGCCGGACCGAGTAGGCGGAGGCCACCGTGGCTCCGCGACGGTTCTGGAGGAAATCGAGGTAGACCCGCGGTCCGCGCTTCGAGACTGCGCGCTGCACGGTCGTGAGGTCGGGCTGCGACTGGGCGACGAGCTGGGCGACGAGCTCCGCCAGCAGGCGGCCCGTCTCGTAGCTCGTCGCCTCCTCGAGCGGAATTACGATGTGCATGCCGCTGGCGCCGGAGGTCTTGGGATAGCCTCGCAGCCCGAGGCGCTCGAGCTGTTCCCGCGTCGCCAGGGCCGCGTCGCAGACGGCGGAGAAGGGCACACCCGCGCCGGGGTCGAGGTCGAGGACGGTGTAATCCATGTCGTCGAGGGAGCCGACGCGCGACGGCCACACGTGTTGTGAGATGGCAGCCAGCTGGACCGAATAGAGGAGCGTGTAGAGGTCACCACCGACGACCCGCTCGGCTGGTTCGCCGTCGACCTCGATTGTCACGGTCTGAACTCCCTCCGGCACGGGCCCGGCCATCCTCTGCTGGTAGAACATTTCCCCCGTGATCCCGTTGGGGTACCGCTCCAGGGTTAGGGGCCGGCCGCCCACCACCGGCAGAATGGCGGGCGCCACGGACAAGTAGTAGCGCAGCAGCTCGCCTTTCGTCGCTCCTATTTCGGGCCAGAAGGGTTTCTGGAGGTTAGTGAGCTTGAGGCGTCGGCCATCGACGATGACGTCTCCGTCCTCGCCCGCGCCCTCGAGCGCCTCCAGCGTCTGTATCAGCGCCTCGATGACCGGCGTTCGCTCGAGCGGGGGCCCTGCGGCCATTTCCGCGGGTGCGCCCTCCCGGACGACCCTAACGGGGTCGCGGTCACTGCGCAGCCCCAGGAAGACGGGCTGCCGCAGGCGGCCGTCGCGGGTCCACTCCTGGAACTTGACCTCCGCCACTAGCTCGGGTCGAACCCAGTGGGCGTCTTTCACGTCCTCCGGGACCTCGGTGAAAGGGGCGACGTCGCTGGCCAGTGCGTCGAGCTGCTTCTTGATCCGCCCCAGGTCGGCATCGCTGAAGCCGCTGCCTACCCGGCCCGCGCAGTGCAGCGACCTATGCGCGCCGGCTTCCTCGTAGTAGCCCACGACCAACGCGCCGAAACCGCGCCGACCACCCTGGGGCTCGGTCCAGCCGCCGACCACGAACTCCTGCCGAGCCAGCTCCTTCACCTTCATCCAATCGGGGGTGCGCTGGCCGGAGTGGTAGCGGCTCTTCAAGCGCTTGGCGACGACGCCCTCCCACCCTTCCTGTCGGGCACGGCTCTTCATGGCGGCGCCGCTGGCCACATCGTGGGCGACGTAGTGGAGACTGTGACCCGACGACTTGAGAAGCGGGCGCAGCCTGTCCTTGCGCTCGGACAGCGGCCGGTCGCGGAGATCTTCGCCGTCGAGCCAGAGCAGGTCGAAGACGTGTATCTCGGCGGGTTGGGCTTTGGCGGCGCGGGCGATCTCTGCGGGTTCCCGGAGGTTGAAGCGGGGCTGCAGGTCCTCGAAGCTGGGGCCACCCTCGGCGGTAGCAGCGACGATTTCGCCGTCGATCACAAACTCGCAGCCGGCGCGGCGGGCGAGCAGCTCGAGGGCGTCGGCGACCTCGGGGAAAGCCGTCTCGAGGCGTGCGCCTCGGCGTGAGTAGATGCGAACCCTACCGGCCGGCCGGCCCCAGGCGATGGCTCGAATGCCGTCCAGCTTCAGCTCGAAACACCAGGCCTCGCCGGTCGGCAACGAACCGCTGCTCTGGGCGAGCATCGGACGCGTATCCACCGGAGGCCGGGTCGCTTCCTCCTCTGGCCCGGGCACGCCCAGCGCCGGATCGTCCAGGCCGCGGCCGGACGCCACAGAGTCGCGGTAGCGCTCCACGAGACCATCGGGCTCGCCGGGCTCCGCGTGTACATCCTTCTTCTTGATCAATAGCCAGTTATCCTCGCCTTCCCGGCCCTTCATGCGCACCAGCGTCCAGCGGCCCCGCATCCGCTCGCCGTAGAGGACGAAGTCCAGCTTCCCTTCCCGGACCCCCTGCCCCAGCGCCTCCTCCGAGTCCTCGGTCTCGCCGACGGGCTCGTAGCGGCCGCGATCCCAGATGATCACACTGCCAGCCCCGTACTCGCCCTTCGGGATAACCCCCTCGAATCCGCCGTACTCGAGCGGGTGGTCCTCCACATGGACGGCCAGCCGCTTGGCGTCCGGGTCGGCGCTTGGCCCCTTGGGGACCGCCCAGCTGACCAGGGTGCCGCCGATCTCGAGGCGCAGGTCGAAATGCGTGCGGCGCGCCGCGTGCTTCTGCACAACGAACCGGCGCGCCGCCTCCGCTGACCCCTCCGCTCGCTCCGAGCCCTCCGGCTCAGGCGAGCGAGCGAAGTCCCGCTTGTCCTTGTATCGGTCTAGAGCCATGGGAGTCGCAGATTCCGGGATTCTGAGATTCGGGGCTTCACGAACTCGGGGATTCGGGATTCAGGGATTGGGAGTTGGGAATCCGAGGCATCCGTGGAATCCGTGGTGTCCGTAGAATTGGGGAAGTTCCCGGATTCCACGGACTCCACGGATT
>JBDHHM010000127.1:0-5674 GCA_039589355.1 Gemmatimonadota bacterium
GCCCGGGTCCTCAATCTCGAGGGACGGACCCTCGAGGCGGCCGACAGCCTGCTAGCGACGTCTCTCGAGCCCGGCGGGGACCGCGAAGCGGCGGCGCAGCTGGCCCGCCAGGTCGTCTCCGAGCTCGGCCTGGGCGAGATCGATACGTTGACCGGCCGCTGGCCTGCGAGCCACCTGCTGCGGTCGGTTTTCGAGGTGGAGCGGGCCTCGCTGCTGCTCGCCGCGGGCCACAGCGAGGAGGGACGCGAAGCAGCAGAGCGCGCCCTGGCCCTCGAGCCGCTGGAGCCCGAGCGGGACCGTGCAGAGAGCATCGCGTCGGGCGAGGTCGAGACCGAGCAGTGGCGGCCGATCATCGGCGCGATCTTGCCTCTGAGCTGGCGATCGACGAGTACAACGAGCGCCACTTCGATGCCGTCACCCTGATCGTAAGAGACGATGCCGACCAGTATGATCGGGCGGGAGACCTCGTGCGTGAGCTGGAACGGCTCGGTGCGGTCGCCGTCGTGGGCCCCCTGCGCAGCGAGGGTCTCGAGCACGCGGCGCGGGGTCGGCGTGATCGCGACCTGGTGATCGTTAGCCCGACGGCACCAGAAAACCTCAGCTTCGAGCGCAATACGTTCTCGCTCTTCAGCACGACCGAACGTGTGACGAGCGGTGCTCGAGCTCTGGCCGCCTTCGCGGTGCGCGACCTGCAGATCGATTACTTCGGAGTGATGTACCCGAGCACCCAGGAGGGGCGGAGCCAGTTCGCCGCCTTTGCCGATGCGGTGCGGGCGCGGGGCGGTGATATCGTTGGGTCGGTTGCCTACGACGACACGGCCACGACGTTCCAGGAGCCGCTCGCCTACCTGGACACGTTCAACCCGCAGGCGATCTATGCGCCGGCGAGCAGAGCGAGGGACGTCATCGTGCTCGCGCCCCAGTTCTCCTTCTATGGCATGAGAGGCGTGCAGGTGTTGGGTGACGCCGAGTGGTCGGGGCCCGAGGTGCTACGCCTGGTCGAGCCGCGCTTCATCAACGGCACAGTCATCTCTACCTTCCTTCACCGCTCGAGCACGTCGGTTCGCTGGCAGGAGTTCGTGGAGATGTACGAGCGCGAGTATCGCAAGGGGCTACAGGGTAACCTGGTACCGGCGCTTGCATACGACGCCACTCGCCTGATCCTGTCCGCCGTGCCGTGGGGCTTCCCGCGCCGCTCCGCGATCGCCAGATCCTTCCGCGACATTCGCGGCATGCCGGGTGCCACGGGCATCTTCTCTGTGGAGAGCGGCGCGATCACTCGCCGTCCGTTCATCCTCCAGTTCAAGGACCGTGAGCTGGTGCCGGCCTACGAGGAGTTGCGGGCCGGGAGCACCGGTGACGAACGGGAGCCTGGCCGATGACGATGGATGAGAAGCTCAAACGGCTGGCCGAGCTGAAGGCGCAGGCGGAGCTTGGTGGAGGTGAGGAGCGCATCAAGGCTCAGCACGCGAAAGGGAAGCTGACGGCCCGGGAGCGTCTCGACCTACTCCTCGATGAAGGCTCGTTTAGGGAGTTCGACCGCTTCGTGACCCACCGCGCCATCGAATTCGGTCTGGCCGAAAAGAAGTTCCTGGGTGATGGCGTGGTCACCGGGATGGGCCGGGTCCACGGCCGCCAGGTGCTGGTCTTTTCCCAGGACTTCACCGTCTTCGGCGGCTCGCTCTCCGAGGCGCATGCCGAGAAGATCTGCAAGGTGATGGATATGGCCATGAAGGCCGGCTGTCCCGTCATCGGGCTCAACGATTCAGGCGGTGCCCGGATTCAGGAGGGCGTCGTATCGCTGGGCGGCTACGCCGAGATCTTCTGGCGTAACACGCAGGCCTCGGGTGTCGTCCCACAGATCACAGCCGTTCTCGGGCCGTGTGCGGGTGGTGCGGTCTACTCGCCGGCGATCACCGACTTCATCTACATGGTAGACGGCTCGTCCTACATGTTCGTGACAGGCCCCGATGTCGTGAAGACTGTCACGCATGAGGAGGTCGACTTCGAGCAGCTCGGGGGTGCCCAAATCCACGGTGACACCTCCGGGGTGGCTCACTTCGTCTGCGAGTCGGAACCGGCGTGCTTGGAGAGGGTCCGCGACCTGTTCTACTACATCCCGCAGAACAACATGGAGGACCCTCCCAGGGGGCCAGGAGACGACCCGCCCGATCGCATGGACGAGGCGCTTCTGAGCATCGTGCCCGACAGCCCCAACAAGCCGTACGACGTTCACGATGTCATCTCGCGGGTCGTCGATCAGGGCAGCTTTTACGAGGTGCATGCCGAGTACGCGAAGAATATCGTCGTCGGCTTCGCGCATTTGGGCGGACAGTCGATCGGCATCATCGCCAACCAGCCGGCCGTGCTAGCCGGCGTGCTCAACATCGACAGCTCGATGAAGGGCGCCCGATTCATTCGCTTCTGCGATGCATTCAACATCCCGATCGTGACGTTCGAGGACGTACCGGGCTTCCTGCCGGGCGTGGCGCAGGAGCACGGCGGCATCATCAAGCACGGTGCGAAGCTGCTCTACGCCTACTGCGAGGCCACGGTGCCCAAGCTGACCGTGATCCTGCGCAAGGCATATGGCGGCGCTTACGACGTCATGAACTCCAAGCACATTCGCGGTGACTTCAACTTCGCCTGGCCGACGGCCGAGATCGCCGTTATGGGGCCGAAGGGTGCTGTGGAGATTCTGTTCCGGAAGCAGATCGCCGAGGCGCAGGACTCGGCCGCCGAGACGGACAGGTTGATCGCAGAGTACGAAGATCAGTTCGCCCACCCGTATATCGCGGCGGCGCGCGGCTACCTGGATGACGTGATCGATCCCCGCGAGACGCGGCCGCGTCTGATCGAGGCTCTGCGGATGACGCGACACAAGCGCGAGCCCGGCCCGCCGCGCAAGCACGGCAACATCCCGCTCTGATGCTCGAGAAAGTCCTTGTCGCCAACCGGGGTGAGATCGCGGTCCGCGTGATCCGTGCCTGCCGCGAGCTCGGCATCAAGTCGGTCGCCGTCTACTCAGAGGCCGATCGGCTGGCGCCACACGTCTGGCTTGCCGACGAGGCCTACGAGATCGGACCGGCACGAGCTGCCGAGAGCTACCTGTCCATCGTGCGCCTGTTGAACGCCGCGGGGAAGTCGGGGGCCGATGCCGTGCACCCGGGCTATGGCTTCCTGGCCGAGAACTCCGACTTCGCCGCCGCCGTGGAAGGGGCGGGTCTGACCTTTGTCGGCCCGACCGCCGAGACCATTGCGCTGATGGGTGACAAGACCGAGGCGCGGCGCGTAATGGAAGAGGCGGGTGTGTCCGTTGTTCCGGGCAGCAAGCAGGCGCTGGCCGACATCGATGCCGTGCGCGACGCCTGCAATCAGATCGGCTATCCGGTGTTGATCAAGGCGGCGGCCGGCGGAGGCGGGAAGGGGATGCGCCGGGTCGATCGCGAGGCGGATCTCGAGTCGGCATTCGGCGCCGCGGGTCGCGAGGCTCAGGCGGCCTTCTCGGACGCGCGGGTCTACGTGGAGAGGTACCTCGAGAATCCGCGCCACATTGAGTTCCAAATCCTTGCCGATACCCACGGCAACGTGGCCCACCTGAACGAGCGCGAGTGCTCGATCCAGAGGCGGCACCAAAAGCTGATCGAGGAATCGCCGTCCCCGGTCATGACGCCGGAGCTCCGAAAGCGGATGGGCGAGGGGGCTGTGGCCGCGGCGCGCGGTGCGAACTACCGCGGTGCCGGGACCGTCGAGTTCATGGTGGTGGGCGGCGAGTTCTATTTTCTCGAGATGAACACACGGCTCCAGGTCGAGCATCCGGTAACCGAGATGGTCACTGGTATCGACCTCGTGCACCAGCAACTGCGTATCGCCGCCGGCGAACCGATCGACATCGGTACCGTAGAACCGAACGGTCATGCCATCGAGTGCCGCATCAACGCGGAAGATCCCTTCACCGACTTCCTCCCGGCGGGCGGCCGGGTAGAGCAGCTCAGGTTGCCCGGCGGCACCGGCGTTCGTTGGGACGGTGGGATCGTTCAGGGCACCGATATCGGTCTGCACTACGACCCGCTGGTCGCCAAGCTCATCGTTCACGCCGAGAGCCGTGAAGCGGCGATCGCCCGCATGGCCCGGGCGCTTGACGAGCTGTTGATCGACGGAGTGGCCACGATCGCCCCCTTCCACCGCCGTGTGATGGACGAGCCGGACTTCCGCGCCGGTGACTTCCACACGGGCTATCTGGACCAGCATCCCGATTTGCTGGAAGGTGAAGGGGAGGAGGAGAAGCTCAGGGCCGTCGCCCTCGTAGCGGCGCTTCTAGAGGACGGAGAGCGCCGCAAGGTCCGGATGGACGATGGGGCGGAGAGCTATGGCGGACGAAGCGCCTGGCGCTGGCCCGTACAGGGCTGGCGCGGCCGCAACTGGGGGGTACGCGGCTGATTCCTTCTGAAACGCTCCAGATCGAGACCATCGTAGCCGGGGGTCATGGCCTCGCCAGGCGACCCGAACGGCCCGTCGTCTTTGTCCCGCGAACCGCACCCGGCGAGCGGGTCGAGGTCGAGTACGTCGAAGAGCGCCGCCAGTGGGCGCGGGCGCGCTTGCTGAGGCTCATCGAGGCCAGCCCTGACCGACGCCATCCCGCCTGCCCGCTCTTCGATATCTGTGGTGGCTGCCAGCTCCAGCATCTACGCTACGAAGCGCAGCTCAGTGCAAAGTCTGGGATCATCGCCGATGCGCTGCGCCGGCTCGGCGGACTGCAGGTCGAGCGGCCCGAGGTCGTTCCCGCGCTCTCGGAGTTCGAGTACAGGAACCGTGTCACGTTTCGTCTCAAGCGAACCCGCGCAGGCGTCCTCGCCGGGTTCCACGCCTTTGGGGATCCCCGAAAGATCATCGACGTCGATCGCTGTCCTCTGGCGGAGCCGTCAGTCAATCGCACCTGGGAGGGGCTGCGCGCCGCCTGGGGCCCGGAAGCTGAACGCCTGCCTCCCGCTCGCCAGCTCAGGCTCACGTTACGGGCATCGGCGGACGGAGCGGTGGGCCTGGCCATCGAAGGTGCCCAGGGACGTGGCGAGCCGGAGTACCTGATGGAGCAGGTCGACGGTCTGGCGGCGATCTGGTCGCTGGGACACGACGGTGTGGTCGATTGGCACGAAGGACCCTCCGAGCTGCCGGATCGCTGGGCTGGCCATGAGCTGTTACTGGCCGGCAAGGCCTTCGTGCAGGTCAACCGTGGAGTGGCGGCGCAACTCGACGCGTACGTCATCGAGCAATGCGGAGATATCACGGGGGCCCGTGTGGTCGATGCTTACTGCGGCTTCGGACTCAGAGCCGTAGAACTCGCCATCGCCGGTGCCCGCGTATCGGGTATAGACTCGGACCACTATTCGATCGCTGCCGCGCAGAGCGCGGCCGTCGAGTCGGCCGCCGAGGTCCGCTTTGTCCCGGATGGCGTGGAGGAAGCGCTGCCTCGCGTGCTACCCGCCGACCTGGTGATCTTGAACCCACCGCGCCGCGGCATCTCGGTCACGGTCGTCGAGACTCTGTTCGCGGAGCCGCCGCCGGCCATCGTCTATGTGAGCTGCGACCCGGCGACGCTCGCCCGCGACCTCGCCGACCTGAGCTCGATCTTCGAGCTCGTCGCCTGCCGCGGCTTCGACATGTTCCCTCAGACCGC
>JBDHHM010000128.1:0-5410 GCA_039589355.1 Gemmatimonadota bacterium
ACCGGCTACCGGCTACCGTTCACGGGCTAGCGCTCTACCACCCCGCGTATCAACCCATCCAGCGCCTCCGGCTCATCCAGGGCAAGGTCGTACGTCACCCGTACCATGGGCCGGTCGATATCTATCAGCCGCGCCAGATCGATCGGCGTGCCGATGGCGACGACGTCGGCGTCCGAGTTACGAATGGTCTCGGCGAGTTCGCTCACCTGATCCTCGCCGTAGCCCATCGCCGGCAGGACAGGGCCCATACTGGAGTACTTCTCGAACGTCTCGACGATGGAGCCGACAGCGAACGGCCTGGGATCCACCAGCTCCTTCGCGCCGTGCTCCTGCGCAGCCAGGCTGGCGGCACCGAGCAGCAGTCCGCCGTGTGTCAGGCTCGGCCCATCCTCAACGGCGAGCACGCGCTTACCCTTCAGGGCCTCGGGGTTGTCTACGGTCAACGGTGAGCGGCCCACGAGGACGCGTGCCCGCGGGTTGGCCTCCGCTATGTTGCGCTGCACCGTTTCCACATCCTCGGCGCGCGCCGAACCCACCTTGTTGATGATCACTACATCGGCCATGCGCAGGTTCGCCTCGCCGGGGTGGTAGAGCAGCTCGTGTCCCGCCCTGTGCGGATCGGCCACGACGATATGCAGGTCCGGCCTGAAGAAGGGCAGATCGTTGTTGCCACCGTCCCAGAGGACCACATCGCGGTCGCCCTCTGCCTGGCGGAGGATCGCCTCGTAGTCGACGCCGGCATAGACGATCGTCCCCTGGCTCAGGTGGGGCTCGTACTCCTCGCGCTCTTCGATCGTGACCTCGTGGCGCTCGAGATCCTCGTAGGTCTCAAAGCGTTGCACTCGCTGTTTGACGAGATCGCCGTAAGGCATGGGGTGGCGAACGACAACCGGCTTACGACCGAACTCGCGCAGCCGATCGACGATGTAGCGGGTCGTCTGGCTCTTCCCTGCTCCGGTGCGCACAGCACAGACCGCGATCACCGGCCATTTGGACTCGACGAGAGTCTGCCGCGGGCCGAGTAACATGAGGCCGGCCCCCGCGGCGAGGCAACGGCTGGCGATATGCATGACGTACTCATGAGAGACGTCGGAGTACGAGAAGGTGCAGAAGTCGATCTCCTCTCGCTCGATAATCGACTCCAGCTCGTCCTCGGGCAGAATCGGCACGCCTTTAGGGTATTCGGGCCCCGCGATCTCCGCCGGGTAAAGCCGGCCCTCTATGTTGGGAATCTGGGTCGCGGTGAATGCGACGACTTCGTAGTCGGGGTTGCCCCGGAAATGGGTGTTGAAGTCGTGGAAGTCCCGCCCCGCTGCGCCCATGATGACTATTCGTTTCTTTCGGTCTTCTCCTGTCATAGCTCCTCGTTTCTAGTAGGTGTCTCGCTCCCAAAGACGGTAGCCGGTTGGCCGGTGGCCGGTAACCAGTGTGTCTTTGCTGCGGCGAAGTCACCGGTTACTGACTACCGGTTACTGGCCACCGTCCGTCCCCAGCCACTCCACCAACTCTGCAAGATCCTTCACGACATGCGATGGCTCCAACTCCTCGTCCAACACCTCATCCTGTCTATTCACCCAGACAGAGTCTATACCCAGCTCTCCACAGGGGCGGATATCGTGAAACTTGCTTTGTGCCACGTGTAGCAGACGCCCGCGATCCCCGTCGAGTCGCTCCAGCGCTTCCAGGAAATGCGCGTGTCCGGGTTTGTAGCTGCGGAGCTGCTCTGCGGTGACGGTCCAGTCGAACTCGACGCCGATTCGCCCTATCGTCGCCTGCAGGAGGTCGTCATCGATGTTCGAGAGGATCACCAGCTTGTAGCGCGACTTCAACCGCTCGAGCGCGGGGCGCGTATCGGCGAATACCGGCCAGCCAGGCAGCGATTCGGCGAGGAACCCGGCGCGTTCCGGCGCCAACGGCCAGCCCAATCCGGTAGCCACCCAGAGCGCCGTCTCACCCAGCACGTCTCGGTAAGGACGGTAGGTGTCCGCCTGAACCTCCGGCTCCAGTTCGTTGTAGGAGGCGATCACATCTGCAGGCGCCAGCTCGATGCCGTCTCGGGCCGCAGCCTCAGCGAACGCCGTCGTGATGCCGGCTACCCAGTCGACCAGCGTTCCATAGCAGTCGAAGCTCAGCGTGTCCCAGTGCATCTGTCGTCCAGCGCCTAGGCTCCGAACTTGGCCAGACGCCCGGCGTGGGCGAGTGCCAGCGGCATGAGGTCCTCGGAGCGGCAAAGCCCTCCTTCACCACTGCGGCACCACTTCTCCCCGAAGCGGTCCGCTTCGTCGCGCCGGCAGGTCGGCGACCGGAGCAGGAAGGGCACCGGGTGCCAACTGTGGCTACTCAGGGCGGCCGGTGTAGAGTGGTCGCCGGTGACGAGGATTACGTCAGGCTGAAGATCGACTATCCTGGGTATGTAGCCGTCGACCTCCTCGATGACCTCGACCTTGCGATCGAAGTCGCCGTCTTCGCCTGCCTTGTCAGGGTCCTTCACATGAACGAAGGCGAAGTCGTACTCGGGCCAGACGCGGGCGAGTGTCTCAAACAGATCGTCGCGAGACGGCCCGACATCCACCGATTCCATCCCCACCAGCTTCGCAACACCCCGGTACATCGGATACTGGGCCACCGCCACCGAGCGCAGTCCGTAAACCTCCGGAAAGAGCGGCCAATCGGGTTTCTTCGCGAACCCGCGCAGTGTGATCATGTTCGCCGGATCGCGTCCCGCCAATCGCCCGCGTGCCTCTTCGACGAAACGTTGGGCAAGCGCGGCGGTGGCATCGGCTCCCGGATCGCTCGCCGTCACGTCGAGCGGCGCAACGCCCGTGTGGCCGGGGTCGGTGTCCCCTACGCCTTCGGCCAGCCCCTCACCGCGGAGCACGAGTAGGAACCGGTGCTCGCGGACCGGCTCGACGAAGAGCTCGACACCGGGGAGCTCGATCTTGCGAAGCTCGGCACAGAGCTCGGCGCAATGCTCGGTTGGAATCCGACCGGCGCGCCGGTCGGTGATGTTGCCCTCACCGTCCACGCTGCAGAAGTTGCCCCGAGCAGCCAGATCGTTCCGCTGCAACTCGAAGTCGACACCCAACGCCTCGAGCACCCCACGCCCGATCTGGTAGCGGATCGCATCGTAGCCGAAGAGCCCGATGTGACCGGGCCCGCTGCCCGGCGTGATGCCCGGGCCAACCGGCTGATGGAGTCCGACGATGCCCTCGGCGGCCAAGCGATCGAGGTTCGGTGTCTCGGCTGCCTCGAGCTCGGTGGGCCCGCCCGGCTCGACCGGTAGGCCGCCCAGTCCGTCGAGCACGAGGAGCAAGATCTTCGTTTGCGCCGGCGTCAGCAGTTCGTGGATCAGTTCCAGGTCCGCCATCTCTCTCGGCCCTCTGTCGTTCAGCGCATCATCATCACCGAAGCGAAGAGCTCGATCCCCGACCAGAGATTGCCCAGCCGGAGGTTCTCGTTCGGGCTATGCTGATTGTTGTCGTGGTTTACGATCGGGACGCTCACCGTAGGCAGGCCGAGGACGTCGGTGAACCAGTAGAGCGGAACGCTGCCGCCCGATGTGGGGATCTTCACCATGCTCTGCCCCATGTGCTCTTCCACCGACCTGATCAGTCTTTGTGCGATCGGCAGATCCATCTGAGTCCGATACGCCGGGTAGCCGTCGGAGGTCACGACCCTGGCGAGCTTCGGGTGGCGGCGCCGCGTCTCAGGGTCGGGCTCGTCACCGACTACCCGGTAGCCCTGCTTCTCGATGTGCGCGACCAGGCGTCCCAACTGTTCACCCGGGTCGACGTTCTTCACCAGGCGCAAATCGATGCTGGCGATCGCCTGGTCGGGAACGACCGTGCGCGCTTCACCGCCCACCCAGGCGCTGCGCAGACCCCGCACATTCAATGACGGCAGATTGATCAGCGCCAGTCGCTGACCCTGCGCCTCCGGCTCGGCGAAAGCGAACGTGTACATCCGCTCCGCATCGTCGTTCGGCGCCGCCGCGATCGCCGCGCGCTCGAACTCGCTCAACTCCACGACGTCATCATAGAACCCGTCGACGAGCACACGCCCGGTTTCCGGGTCCTTCATCGACGCCAGCAGCTGGGCGAGCCGCATCGCCGGGTTCGGAGCCCAGTTGCCGTAGTGGCCGCTGTGCAGCGGCCGCAGCGGCCCGTAGATCGTGATCTCGGCGCTCACGATCCCGCGGGCGCCGAACTTCATCGTCGGTAGGCCCGAGGGATCGGTCGGCCCGTCGGCCGCTATCGCCAGGTCAGCGGCCAGCAGGTCGCCGTACTCTCGGGCAATGGCACCGAGATTTGGTGATCCCGCCTCCTCGTCGCCCTCGAAGATGAACTTGAGGTTCGAGGTAGGACTCAAGTCCCCGGCACGCATTGCATCGATGGCGACCATCAGAGCGACGATAGGTGACTTGTCGTCCGAGGCAGAGCGCGCGAAAATGCGCCAATCGGGCTCGGATCCCCCGTCGGTTGGGAATTCGATGATCTGGCCGCCGACCTCCAGCGCACCATCGCGCAGCACCGGCTCGAACGGGTCGTGCCCTACCCAGCGACTGAGGTCCACCGCCTGGCCGTCGTAATGGGCATAGAACAAGATCGTCCGTGTCGCCCCGGGCACGTTCAGCTCGCCGTAGACGTACGGCGGTCCATCCGTCTCCAGGAGTCGGCCCTCGATCCCGCGCCGCGCCATCATCTCGATGATCGCCTCCGCGTTCCGCCGCATCGCCGGGATATCCGCGGCGATGTTGGGAAGGCTCAGGAACTCGACCAGTTCCTCTACGATCTCAGCCTCGTGAGACGTCCGGTAGCTGCGGACGGCTTGGACCTCATCGGATTGGGCGTACGCTTCGCCACGAGCCAGCAACCCCAGGGCGGCGAAGCACAGGACTGACGTGAAGCGTCTCACCGTAAGATCCTTAATCTTCAGTTGTCGCGTCCCAATGTTAGGGGTGTCGTTGTTTTTGCACTGTTGCGTCATCGCCGGCGAACTCTTCCGGCGGCGTTGCCTCTATACGATCTCCGACCCTCACCCGGCCACCCGCCTTCACCCAGGCGAGCACCCCACGCCGGCCCCGCAGTTCCTCCTGCAGGCCATCCCGTATGTCGTCCATCAGCCCACAGGGATGGCACGGCCCGGTGACCCACAGCTCCACCTCGTCACCGAGATGGATGCGCGTGTCCACGGGAAGAGACGTGAGATCGATGCCGCGAATGGTAACGTTCTCTTTCATTAGGGCCGGCTCGAGGCCGAGAGCGGCGAGCGTCTCCTCCTCCATGAGGAGCACCTGCCGCCGGCTCTTTGGCTTGGCGTGTCGGCAGCCCTCCAGCCCCAGGTCGGCGACGAATACCGCTGGATCGACGGGGCGCATGGACAGGCCATGGCCCGGACAGATCTGTAGCGA
>JBDHHM010000129.1:0-5410 GCA_039589355.1 Gemmatimonadota bacterium
GCCGGCGTCGGCACGCCGGCGGCCTTGCGAATCTCGTCGATGACGTCGCGCATCACTGCGGCCAACCGGTCGAGCTCGGCGTGCGCATGACGCGGTGATAGCCTTCCTTCGCGGCCGTCGATGGCGATCTTGTTCATCTGCCGCACGTTGTCGAGCAGGCGCTCGGTGGTCGAGCGGAGACGTCCGTACTTGCGTCGGTCGAGTCCGTCCTTGTGGGTTCTGAGCTTCTCGAGGAGGGGATTCTCAATCGTAGAATCGTCTCGCGGCCGGGCCATGACGAAGGCTGCGACGAATACGACCACCGCTGCTAGCGCTCGTAGCAAGGGATCGTTGAAGGCGAGGACCGCCAGGGCCAGGAACAGAGCGCCCGCCCCGACCACGATCCAGTTTGTGCCTGACTCCTGCTGGGCCATTCCTGAACGCCTCCGGCGCGACTGTGGAGCGCTTGGCTTCTCCCTACTGCAGGCAAAGTCAATATAGGATGCACGCTTGGCCCCCCCCGCGCCAGTGGTCCCCGCGGGGTTTGCGCCGCCCGCCATGATCGGCAGATTGTAGGGTGGATCTCAGGTTGGGGGTCCGAGACCGGAGAGTACGATGGGCAAGTCATCTTCAGGCGATGATCGAGTCATCCGCGTGGCGCTCTGCCAGCGGAATCTCGTCGTCGGGGATATCGACGGGAACGTTGATAAGATCCGCGACAGCCTAGGGCGCGTGCGTGAGCAGGGCGCCGACCTAGCTCTGTTCCCCGAGCTCACGATCACGGGCTATCCGCCCGAGGATCTTCTCCTCAAGCCGCACTTTGCCGAGCGGGCGGAGGCCGCGCTTAGGGACCTCGCCGCCGAGGTGCAGGACCTGGTGGCCGTGATCGGCTTCCCCGAGCTATGCGATGACCTGTTCAACACCGCGGCCGTGGTCACGGGAGGCGAGGTCGCCGCAAAATACCGCAAGCGCTACCTCCCCAATTACGGCCCCTTCGACGAGCAAAGGTACTTCGCGCGCGGTAAAGACACCCTGGTGCTCGACATGGACGGGGTGAAGGTCGGAGTGACGATCTGCGAGGACCTCTGGTACCCCGGCGGTCCAGCTCAGCGGGCCGTGCTGGACGGCAAGGCCGACGTACTCGTGAACATGTCGGCCTCCCCCTACAGTCGCGAGAAGGGGCCGACCCGCGAGCGCATGCTTGCTACCCGCTGCGAGGACTACGGATGCTTCCTCGCGTTTTGCAACACGATCGGCGGGCAGGACGAACTGATCTTCGATGGGCACAGCCTCGTGATCGACCCGCGCGGCATAGTACTCGCCCGGGCGAAACAGTTCGCTGAAGATCACATCGTGATCGATCTCGATTTGAGAGGGGTGTCGCGCCTTCGCTTGCAGGATCCGCGCTGGCGCCAGCGGGTCGCTGCGCCGACGAGCCGCGTGCAGGTTGCCCCGGTGCGCCGGCCGCGACGCAAGAAGCCCCAGCTAGAGGTGAAGCCGCCGATCGAGTTGCTCGACCCCGAGGCCGAAGTCTATCAGGCGTTACTGCTGGGCATCTCGGATTACTTCCGCAAGAACGGATTCCAGCACGTCGTGCTCGGGCTGTCCGGCGGGATCGACTCGGCGCTCGCCCTCGCCCTCGCGGTGGATGCCCTGGGCAAGGACGCCGTCACCGCCGTCTCGATGCCTTCCCGCTACACGGCGCCCGGGAATCGCGAGGACGCCGCCGAGATCGCTCGCCGCTTCGGCGTCGACTTCTTCGAGATACCCATCGACGGTGTGTTCGACTGCTATCTCGATTCGCTCAAAGATCGGTTCGAAGGAACCGAGCCTAGTGTCGCCGAAGAGAACATCCAGGCGCGCATCCGCGGCAACTTCCTCATGGCGCTCTCCAACAAGTTCGGCTGGCTCGTTCTGGCGACCGGGAACAAGAGCGAGATGAGCGTCGGCTACGCCACCCTCTACGGCGATATGGCCGGCGGCTTCGCCATCCTCAAAGATGTGCCGAAGACCTGGGTCTACCGCCTGACGCGTTGGCGGAATCGAGAGCAAGAGATCATCCCGCAGCGGGTCATCGACAAACCGCCGTCCGCCGAGCTGCGAGAAAGCCAGCTCGACACCGACAGCCTGCCGCCCTACGAGATTCTCGATCCGATCATCGAGGCCTACGTCGAGGAGGACCGCAGCCCCGAGGAGATAGAGGACCAAGGGTTCGATGGGCAGGTCGTCCGGCGGGTCGTCGAGATGATCGACGGCGCCGAGTACAAGCGCCGCCAGGCGGCCCCTGGGATCCGGATCTCGCAGCGCGCCTTCGGCAAGGACCGACGCCTTCCGATCACCAGCCGCTACAAGGCGTGATTGGGAGGGACGGCCATGTAACTGGGGGCGATGATGCGCTTCTCTGACGATGAGTACTACATCGAGGATCTATCGCCGACGCAACACCGTTGCTTGAAGCTGCGTGGCAGGATCTACTCCGAGTCGAGCGAATTCCAGCGGATCGAGGTCGTCGAGACGCACGACTACGGCAGAGCGCTGATCCTGGACGACACGGTTCAGGCCACGGAGCGAGACACGTTCATCTACCACGAGGTGCTCGCTCATCCGCCGCTGCTGATGCAGGACGATCCGGCGGACGTGCTGGTCATCGGTGGCGGTGACGGAGGGATCCTAGTCGAGCTGCTCAAGCATCAGAGCGTAAAGAGAGTAGTTGTCGTTGAAATCGATGAGATGGTGGTCGACGTGTCGCGGAAGTACTTGCAGGGCATTTGCGGTGCGGCATGGGATGATGGGAGAACGGAGCTCCAAATAGCAGATGGAAGGAAATACATAGAGGGGAGCCAGGAGACTTTCGACGCGATCATCCTGGATCTCACCGATCCCATAGGACCCTCGAAGTTTCTCTATACCCGAGAAGCCTATCGGCATCTATCGGACCGCCTGGCTGATACTGGTATCGTCGCGACGCACGCCGGTGGTTGGTACCACCATCCGAAGGTGGCCGGTTCGGTCCTCGCGACGTTGCGGTCCGTATTCCGGTACGTCGCGGTCTTCCCGGTTCATGTTCCCAGCTACGGGATGGAGATGGCGTTTACTTACGCATCTCCGAGTGTCGACATCGGGTCGTTTCCGAGTGAAACGTTCGCCGCCGAATACGCGGCCCTGTCGGAGAGCGCCAAGATTAGGTATGTGACGGGCGATTTCGTCCAGCGAATCGCGTTCCAGCCCGCGCTTATGCAGGAGTACATTCGGTCGTCCGATAGGGTGTCGACGGACGACGAGCCCCTCGAGTTCAGCGACTACTATGCCTGGGGCTGATCGAGTTGGCGCCGGATCAGAACTCGCGGCCCCTCAGGAATCCCCGATACACGAGCTCGCCTTCGACCTGTTCCCCACCTAGCCGCTCGACGACGTGGTCGCCTGCGCGCTGGGCCCGCTCGGCCAGGGCGCAGCTGACGATGTCGATGGACGCATAGCCGTACTCGGGGTAGGTGTGGATCGCGAAGTGAGACTCGCGAATCGGCAGAAAGACGGTGAGCCCCTGGCTCGGGTAGCGGTAGACGGCCGGTTCGGCCAGCGGGTGCATTCCGGCTGTCGCCGCGGCGCTGGTCAGTATCTCGCTGATCATGTCGGGGTTGTTGAGCGTATCGAAGTCGACGCCGTACACGTCGAGCATGACATGGGTCAATACGGCGCGCTCCGTCGCCCCCTGTGGAGCCACCTTGTGCATTTTCACCCCCCTCACGACCTAGTTAAAGGTTCCAGATATGTGGCTTGGAGTGCTCGTAAGAAAAGATACGAGCAGGCATTTCGCAATACCGGCCGGGGAGTCTGCCGGCCTCTCCGCCCGCAGCCGGCCGGCCCTCACGCCAGCCGCGACTCGAACGGGATCGGATTGGTAATGCAGTAGACTCCCGGGCAGCGCTCCTCCGCCAGGCGCCTGATCTCCTCGAGTAGCTCCGCCGGCGCGTCGGACTTGACCGTCAGTGTGGCGTTCATCCCCTGGGTGACCGGGTGCTCCGCCACGCCCATGGCCCTGCTCAGGTCGACTTGGTTCTCGACGGTGACCTCGAGCTCCTCGAGAGTTACGCCTTCCGCCGCTGCGATGGCCACGAAGGTCCCGGCGAAGCAGGAGGCGAAGCCATACATACAATAGGATACGGGGTCGGGGCGCAGTCCTTCGCCGCCCATGAAGGGAGCGAAGTCCGTCTCGACTGCGTGGGCACCGCCGGGATACTCGACCTCGGCGCGGAACTGGGGCTCGCCCTCGGCGAAGTTCCACTGCCCGGTCACCGATTTGAGCTTCTTGGCCGCCCCCGGATCCTGCTCGACCTGTGCGGCGAAGCGGGCCATCGCCTCGACGTTGACGTTGTTGATCTTCGCCATCGCTTTCTCCTATACATTCGGTTGGCCGGCAGCGGCACGAGTTGGCTGGTTTTTGTGTGAGAGTGCGGCAATCATAGTGGCCGGGAAAAAGCATGACAAGTAGCTGCGTTACGACAGTCCTGGTGGCGCCCACCGCCTTCAAGGGCACGCTGGGCCCGAGCGCGGTGGCCCGCGCGATGACCGCCGCGGTGACCGCGGTTTGGCCATCGGCGGCGGTCGTCGAGCGGCCGCTTTCGGATGGCGGAAACGGTCTTCTCGAGGCCTGTGCGCGGTTTCTTGGCGGCACGCTCTCCGAGCATGAAGTCAGCGGCCCGTTGGGCGAGCCGGTTCGCGCCCGCACCCTGCGGGCCGGGCGGCTGGCTGTGATCGAGTCGGCGGAAGCGTGCGGGCTGCATCTGGTGCCGCCGGAACGAAGGGCACCACTCCGGGCCACGACGCGGGGCGTAGGCGAGCTGGTGCGCGTCGTGGTCGAGGGTGGTGCCTCGGAGGTCGTGCTCGGTCTGGGCGGAAGCGGGACCGTAGATGGGGGAACGGGGATGGCGCGGGCGCTCGGTTGGCGTTTCGAGGACGACGTCGGCACCCTCCTCGCCGAGGGCGGCGGATCACTCACCGGGCTCGACACGGTTCACGCGCCGCCCCACCCCGTCGGGGTCGCGGTGAAGGCGCTGTGCGATGTGGAGAACCCGCTGCTGGGGCGCCAGGGCGCGGCGCGGGTGTACGGTCCCCAAAAAGGGGCGGGCCCTGAAGAGGTGGAGGTGCTGGAGGCGGGGCTCGCCCGGCTGGCTGATGTCCTGGAGACGGAGCTGGGGCTGGCGGTGGCCGGGCTCTTAGGCGCGGGCGCTGCCGGCGGATTGGGCGCCGGGGCCCGGGCGTTTCTGGGTGCCGACCTGATATCCGGGGCGGAGTGGATGATCGAGGCGACGGGCCTGCGCGATCTACTGGCGGACGCGGATCTGGTCGTCACAGGGGAGGGGCGCTACGACGCGCAGAGCGGGATGGGGAAGTTGACGGGACGGGTCGTGGCGGCGGCGCGTCGGGCAGGTGT
>JBDHHM010000130.1:0-5308 GCA_039589355.1 Gemmatimonadota bacterium
AAGGAGAGCGGCATCGCCACGTTCCGGGAGGCTCAGGAGGGGCTCTGGGAACGCTACAATCCCGAGGAGCTTGCCACGCGCCAAGGATTCCAGGAGAGCCCGGCCCGGGTCTGGGGATGGTACAACTACCGGCGTGGGCTGATAGCTCAGAAGGCTCCACACGCTGGGCACCGGGCGCTTGCCGAGCTCGAGGAACTGGTCCCCCAGGTCATTGTCGTCACGCAGAACATCGACGGGTTCCACCTCGAGGCCGGCTCGAGCATCGTCATGGAGGTGCACGGCAACATTCATCGCTTCAAGTGCTTCGAGCAGGATCACCCTGTGGAGATCGATGAGCCGGTAAGCGACACCTACGGCGATCTCGAGCCCCCGGACTGTCCTCACTGCAGGTCGCCAATCCGACCCGATGTTGTCTGGTTCGGCGAGATGTTGCCGGCCGGCGTATTCCAGAAGGCCGAGGCGGCCAGCAGCGCCTGCGACGTCATGCTCGTCGTCGGGACGTCCGGGATGGTTCAGCCGGCGGCCAACCTCCCGCTTGTCGCGTCGGCGTCGGGCGCCACGGTGGTGGAGGTGAACGTCGAGCCGTCTCAGCTCACGCACTACGTCGACATCTTTCTCGAGGGGCCCGCGGGCGAGATCCTGCCCCAGCTGGTGGCGCGCCTCGCAGCCAGGCGCTCACGATGAACAGGCCCGCACAATCGTTTCTCAAGACGAAGATCGTCTGCACCATCGGACCCGCCTCGTCCGACCCAGCGACGCTGGAGGCGATGTGCCAGGCCGGGATGGACGTCGCTCGCCTCAATATGTCCCACGGTTCAGCGGAGCAGACACGGACGGCCGCGCGGCACATTCGCGATTGCTCGGCGCGACTCGGCAGGCCGGTAGCTCTGCTCGTCGATCTGCAGGGGCCGAAGATCAGGCTGGGCGATCTGGCGCGGCCCGTCGCGCTGAAGCCGGGTGATCGCGTCGTGCTGGCTCCGGCGGGTTCGGTGCAGGCCGGCGAGCTTCCGGTGACCTACGCGGAGCTGGCCGCCGATCTCTCGGCTGGCGATCGCGTGCTCATCCACGACGGCAGAATAGAGATCCGGGTCGTGGACGTGAGTCCACCGCGAGTCGAGGCCGAGGTCGTCATAGGCGGCGAAGTGAAGCGCGGTAGAGGACTGAACCTGCCTGGGGTGCTGGTGAGCGCGCCCGCCCTGACGGAGAAGGATCTGGCGGACGTCGAACTGGCCCGCGAGTTGGGGGCTGAGTACGTGGCGCTCTCCTTCGTGCGCTCGGCCGACAACGTGCGAGAGCTTCGGGACCTGGTCCCCGAGGACGTCCTGGTCTTGGCGAAGATCGAGAAGGACGTGGCCCTGCAGGAGCTGGAGCCGATACTGGAGGCGAGCGACGCCGTGATGGTGGCCCGGGGAGACCTGGGGACCGAGCTCCCGTTCGAGCAGGTTCCGCTGGTTCAGAAACGCATTGTTCGTCGGGCGAATGCGCGCTGTCGCCCGGTGATCATCGCCACGGAGATGCTCGAGTCGATGATCGAGCGGGCGCGGCCGACCCGTGCCGAGGTCTCGGACGTGGCGAACGCGATCCTCGACGGCGCCGACGCCGTCATGTTGTCCGCCGAGACGGCGATTGGACGCCACCCCGTCGAGGCGGTCCGGGCGCTCACGCGGGTCATCGGCGAGGTCGAGTCGAGGAGCGGGCTGCTGCTGAGCGGGCCGCCGTACGATGTCCCGGAAGCGCCCGAGGACAGTGAGCCGTCCAGCACCGAGCTCGCCGTTGCCTGCGCCACGCAGGAGGCGGTGCGCGCGATCCGCGCCCCGGCGATAGTCACCTACACGGGGAGTGGCTTCACGGCACGCGTGATCTCGTCCCGCCGACCGCCCGTCCCGATCCTCGCGGTGACCGACACCGAACCCGTCCTGCGCCAGCTCGCCATGGTCTGGGGGGTGCTGCCGGCGCTCTGTCCCGATGAGCCGAGCGATGAGGTGATGTGGGAGACCGCGCGCGCCGAGCTGCTGCGGCACGGGCTCGCCGCGGCCGGCGACCGGGTCGTCGTCACGGCCGGCGTCCCCTTCCACGTGCGCGGGACGACCAACATGGTCCGCATTCGGACGCTCTGACCCGTGCGGCTGCGTTTCCTGGGAACCGGCACCAGCTTCGGCGTCCCCGTCATCGGGTGCGGTTGCGCTGTCTGCGGCTCCAGCGACCCGCGTAATCGCCGCTCGCGCCACTGCTTGCTGCTGGAAGGCGATGGCCCCGCACTACTCGTCGATACGTCACCGGAACTGCGGCTGCAGCTGTTGGAGGCCGGGATCTCGGAGATCGGCGCGGTGTTCCTGACGCACATGCACGCCGACCACCTGCACGGTATCGACGACCTGCGGATCTTCAGCCTGCGCGGGGAAGCGCCGCTGCCCATGTACGTCGCCGACGAGTTCGCCGGCGCACTGCGGGCCCGCTTCGATTACATCTTCGATGAGGACATCAGGCCGGATCCCGGCATGAGCGCGCCCGAGATCGATCTACGCACCTTCGCCACCGGGGATGAGCTCGATATCGCCGGCTTCAGGCTGACGCCCCTGGTCTTCCCTCATGGGCGAATGAACTCCTACGGCTTCCGTTGCGACAGCCTGGGTGTGATCGTCGACGGCAAGAGCATCCCGGAGTCGGCGCACGCCGCCCTCCAGGGGATCGAGACGCTGGTGATCAACGCGCTGTGGTGGGGCGACCCGCATCCTACGCACTTCAACGTCGAGGAGGCGATCGCCGCAGCGCAGAGCGTTGGAGCGCGGCGGACCTATTTGACCCACATGACTCACCGGCTCGATTACGGTGAACTGAAAGCACTACTGCCCCCGGGGATCGAGCCGGCCTATGATGGGCTTGTGGTGGAGATAGACTGATGGGAATTCGTGAATCCATGACTACTCGACTAATAGACCAATGGAATACTCGACTTGAGAATGACCGCCTTGGCAGCCGCGCCTCGGTTCTGAATTCGAGTAGTCTATGGTTCAATTGTTCAATTAGTCATGGACTATCGAATCCCTGGAATCCCCGAATCCCCGAATCCCCGAATCCCCGAATCCCAGATTCCCAATCCCCGTTGAATTAGGGAACCGGCCCCCCTATCTTCATCCATAGAAACCGCGGTTTGCAAAAGGATCCCCCCCTGCCTTGGCTTCGCGAGGTCGTTGATGGCTCCCCGGCGCATTCTCCTGATTGATGGTGAAGGCCCCCACCGAGACGCGCTGGCACGGGCACTTACCTGCGAAGGACACGAGGTTCGGGTGGCGGATTCCGCGGACGCGCGGGACCGGGTGAACGATTTTGCCCCTGATACCGTAGTATATAGAGAGGGGCTGTCGCGCGGCCCCGATAAGGGCGACACTGCCCGCTGGGTCGCGCTGGCCAAGCCGGTGAATATGGAGGAGTTGCGCCGCGCCCTGCGCGATTAGTCAGGACGCGCGGTCGATACGGCGGGTTTGTGAAAGGATAGACTCATGCGTGACTATGACGACGACGGCGTTCCCTACGTGGTGATCGAGCGCACGGGCTCCGGGCTGATCCCCTTCGTCTGGGGCGCGCTCATCGGCGCCGCAGCTGCACTGCTGCTCGCACCGAAGTCGGGTGCCGAGACCCAGCAGGAGCTGAAGGAGCGGGCGCGCAAGCTGCGCGAACGGGCCGAGGAGAAGGCGGGCGAGCTGCAGGACACGCTGCAGGACGCCTTTAGCCAGGGGCGCCGCCAGGTCGAGGACAAGTACGAGGTGGCGAAGGGCAAGGTGCAGGAGGGCCGCGAGCGCGCCCAGCAGGCTCTGGACGCCGGGAAGAAGGCTGCGCGGGCGGCCCGCAGCGAGCTGGAGGATCGAATGGCCGACTCGCGCGGTGACGGCGACGAGACCGTCACCGACTGATCCGGGCTACGGCTAAACGCTCTCGACACCACCGCCATTGGCTGCAAACGACCCCGCGGGTGCGCCCTCCCGAACACGCAAGTGGTTGGAGAGGGCGCAATACGCTGCGGTTCAGTCATGGGCCACACTCAAAGACTACGCCGTTCGGGTCTTCGAGAAAGCAGACGACGATAACGTCTTCGTGCTGGCCAGCGGCCTCACTTTCAGCGTCGTCGCGGCCGGCATCCCCTTCCTCTTCATTCTCGTCGCCTTGATCAGTCTCACGCTGGAAGCCGCAGCGGCGGCGGCGGGCGTCGAGCCGATCGAGCAGCTGCGCGGCTACCTGGAGGTGATAGTGCCCGTGCTGGACGGGGGCTCCAGCTCGGGCGCCGAGCGCAATCTTCCCGAGGAAGTCATCGAGGGAGTAGTCAACCGCGGTCGGGCGATCGGGCTCATCGGCTTCGTCGCCTTCGTCTGGCTCTCGACCCGCCTCTTCGGCTCGGTGAGGGCGATCCTGAGAGAGATTTTCGATCTGCGTCAGAGTCGCGGCGTCATCCAGGGCAAGATCTTCGATGCGCAGATGGTGCTGGTCTCCAGTGTTCTGGTGATCCTCAACATCGGCATCACGATCGTCTTCAACCTGGTGAAGGCCCGGGGCTTCGATTTCGTCGGCTTGTCGGCCGAGCAGGTGGGCCTCGTCGAGCGCGTCTCCGCCTGGTTCACTGCTCTGGCCTTCATCTTCTTGCTCTTCCTTCTGCTCTACAAGTACGTGCCCGCCCGGCGCGTCCCTTGGCGCATGGCGCTAACCGCTGCGGCGTTCACCGCCGTCTGCTGGGAGATTCTCAAGGTCGGATTCGCCTTCTACCTGACCCAAGTCGCCAGCTATCAGTCGATCTACGGCGGGATCGCGACGCTGGTGGTGGTGGTGGTCTGGTTCTATTACCTGTCGATCGTCTTCGTGCTCGGTGCCGAGGTCGCTCAGGTCTACGAGATGCGCCGGGTGCGGCGCCAGCAGATCGAAGTGCTTGAATAACTTCACTTGCGCCGTCAGAGTTAAAGTGTCATAATAAGGACACCCCCCACGGCCTCCAGCCGTAACTCCCAATGTCCAAGGAGAGCATCAAACTAGTTGCCCGGAACCGGAAGGCGCATCACCAGTATCACATCCTAGAGATCTGGGAAGTGGGACTGGTGTTGACCGGAAGCGAGGTCAAGGCGTTGCGGGAGGGGAACGCGAGTCTCTCGGATGCCTACGCCCGCGTCGAGGGCGGTGAGGCTTGGCTCTTCAACATGCATATCGGGCCGTACGGACCGTCAGGTCCAGACGCCCACGAGCACAAACGGCGCCGTAAGCTGCTGCTTCACAAGCAGGAGATCCGCCGTCTGATCGGGAAGGTCGAACAGGCGGGACTGACCCT
>JBDHHM010000131.1:0-5299 GCA_039589355.1 Gemmatimonadota bacterium
CGCTCCGGCGAGTCTCGCCAGTCGGAGCCGCTCATGCGCGCCCCGCCGAGAGCGACCATTATGGCGTCGATGTCCTTCTCGCTCACACCCTTCGACATCAGGAACTCGTGGCCGACGTCGCTTTCGATCAGCGCCGTGAAGAATTCCTCCACCGTTATGACGTCCGGATCTTCCAGCAAGTCATCGAGAATGGGCTGCAGGGGATCGGCTACATCGACTTCTTTCGGCGTGCGCTTACGTGTCTCCTCCGGCAGCTCGAGATACGATCCCAGCTGCGGAAACCGCTCCTTCATCGCCGTGCTGTGGTACAGCGCCGCCAGCAACGTCCCCAGGTCCAGCTCGCCTCCTTTGGGGATGGCCCGTTTCGCCAGGTCGACCGCCGACCGCGACTCCGGATCGAAGTTCATTCCCACCTCTCCTGCTGCTGAAGACTCAGAGTGAAGCCCTCCGCCAGAAGCTCGGCCTCTGGTGTGTTGACCGGGGTCTCCTCAGCCGCGTGTGGCTTCTCGACCGGGTTCAGGAAGACCGGCCAGTTCGCCAGGCCGGCCGCTAATGCGGAATAGTTATCCTTCTCGTATCCCGAATTCCTGATCTCCGCTTCCTCGTATGCGTAGGAATAACCCTGTGGATCTCGCTCCCGCTTCATACAAGACCTCCTGTCGTCTGCGCGGGCAGTGCAACGGTGAGTATGCCTTGGGTTGGGGTTCCTAGAATAGTAGGAAAGCGCGCCGCAAAACAGACTCACCGGCCTGCCGGCTTGTCCCTGGTATTAGTTGTGGCCTTTCGCCTCGGACGTGGGAAAGACGCTGAGATGAACGAGCCCGCATGTATCCATTAGCTCCCCGCCCATCACGCTCCCCGAGAGCACCCGGTACCCACCCCGTCCCACAGTGGGCGCTCTGGTTCGCGTCGCCCGCTTCGCCTGCTCCAGAAAAGACTCCCCCGTGTCCAGCGCGACACGGACGGTCCGGGTTGGACCGGCCGTGAGGGCATCCATGACGTAACCCCTCACCAGCTGCTTATGCAGCCGGGCGTAGAGCCGATGGCCGCCGATCATGTCTAGCCCCAGCGGTCTATCTCCCAGGAAAACCACTAGGCCGACCTGGTCGTCCACCCACGGAAAGCGCTTCGACCACTCGTCCAGGTCGCGCGCCTTGAGCTCGTACAGATCGTCCAGGGCACCGGTGGGCGAGCGACCGCCCAGCCTTTTGAGGCTATCCGCTATCTCGCTCCATACCGCTCCTTGGGCACGGGACAGCATCGCCGGGCCGGCGGCCATCATGTCCTCGGTGCACGCCACCTCTGCCTGCCTCGCGTGGCGACGCACCTTCGACGGCGAGTGATCGCCTGTGTGCGCGAAACGCCCGCTGGTGAACCGCCAGCGACCTTGCTCCATGCAGGAGACAGGTATGGAGGTCGTCGCGTGTGCGGGGAGTATCATCGTGCGGCTAACCGTGCGATTCTGTTTCGCTCCCACCAGCTGCTCTCCGTCCAGCACGAGGACGTCCTCGTCCCCGCTGTTCTCAACCGCTACCTCGGGCACGCTGCCCGTCCCGACCTCCGCCACCTCTACGGTCCCTGCTTCCAGCGCATCCGCCAGTAGCCGGTAGGGCAGGTGCCGCGGCCGCCGGTCGATCAGAGGAAAAAGCGTGAGCCACTGGTGGTGCTGAACCGAGCCCAGGGCCATCTGCCCCCAGTCGGGGTCCGGCGTCGCGGCCCAATCCCAGCCATTCTCGTAAGTCGTTTTGTCCGGCATCTTGCTCACCTTCCAGGTAGATTGACAACGTCAAGTTGACATCGTCAACATACGCCGCTATATTGACGCTGTCAACCCCCCGGGGAGGAGGTGGATGTGGGCAGGGAGAAGAAGGAGGCACCCGACCTGAGGACCCGGTTTATCGACGCGGCCCACTCGATCCTGCACGAGGAGGACCCGTCGTACAAGCTGGAGTTGCGGAAGATCGCCCAGCGGGCCGACGTGAGCCGGACGGCACCGTATCTGGTCTTCGGTAAGGAGCGGGAGGGTGGGGGACTGGTGGCGCTGCAGGCGGCTGTGGCAGCCGACGGCTTTCGCAAGCTGGCGGGAGAGCTGCGGAAAGCCGCGGAGAAGGCGGGCGACCCCGAGGAAGGGCTGCGCGATCTTGCGGCCGCCTACCTTCGGTTCGCCGCGGCGAACCCGCGCCTCTACCGTCTCATGTTCGGCGCCGAGCTGGCCGGCAAACTGGAGTTGGAGGGTTTGAGCGAGGAACGGCGGGAGACGCAGCGGGTCATGGAGGCCGCGATCAGACGCTGCCAGGCCGCAGTGGTCGTGAAGCCCGGCGCGGCGGCGGCTATCGCGGTGGGTGTCTGGGCGACGCTGCACGGCTACGCGACGCTGATGCTGGACGAGCAGTTGGAGCGGGTTTCGGCGGGGACCGGGCCCGAGGAAGTAGGAAGGACGGCGGCCGAGCAGCTACTCGATGGGCTGAGGCCGCCCTAGCAGGTTTCGCCGCACAGCCTGAGGAGTGAAATGGAGAACAGGAAGTACAGAGCGATTCAAGTTGACTGCCCCTTGGGCGGCGGTAGATTGATGCGTGGGTCGGGAACTGACGTGCCAGTTCAGAGCCCGGATGGGTTAACGTCCTCGGACGTTTTTTCTGACACGCGAACTTACCCGACCCGCTTTACCTGCCCGAGGTCGTTCTCATGACCGCGCCTTTCTTCGTTGATGTGAAGCGCGGCGCACCGTTCATGCGGGAACTGGGCTACGCGCCGGCTCCGGAGTTGATGAACGTTCGGGCCGGAGCGGACCTCGTTCTGCATGGCTACCAGATACCGCAGGGTAAGGTCGGCAAGGTCAGGCAGGGTTTGTCGGCCGCCGGAGTGATCTTCCACCGACCCAAGGCGTTCGCGCTAGCGGGCGGCGAGCTCAAGCCCTGGGAAGCCCGCTGGATCGCCCACGTCGTGGGCGCCTTCATCGATATCGCAGGCACCGCTACCGCACGGGCTACCTTCTACAACACGCTGACCGAGCTGCAGGAGGCGGAGTCTCGGATCCACGAGGCTCTTTTCGACCTGGACCGCGGTCTCTACGCCGCGTTTCTCGCCCTGCCCGGCGTCACGGATCATAGCCGCCAGCTTGGCCTGCTGCGGCTGCTGAGCCGGCAGCGGCAGCCCGGGGTGTCGGCCTACCTGGACGAGCGCGACGAAGCCGAGCTGCTGCGCCGGCTCCTCGCCGGGCTGCCGCCGCCACGCATGCTGAAGTTTTTCGGCATGCTCTGCGAGGCGCGTGTCAACAACGCGAGCACGCGCCGACTGATTCTGCGCTCGATCCTCGGCGGACGCCGGCTGGAATTGTGGGCGACTAGGTATCGTAGCAAGCTGCGCCGGGCGATCACGCACGCCCTCGGTGTGCGGGAGGCAGGCATAGCCGGCAGTATCCTGGCGCGGCCCAACGCGTCGTGGACCGACTCGGAGCGTGGCTTCCTCCGTCGCCGCCTGGGACGCTATACGAGCGCTTCCAACCTCGACACGGCGTACGAGTGCGTCGGCTTCATCCTCGGGCGCGAGGCGAACCTCACGCTCCCGCTGCTCCGGGCTTACGTCGCCGCCAAGCAGGACCTGGATGCCGGGCGCGACCTTCCCTTCGAGACGCTCGAAGGGCTGCGCAGCACTTTCCATCGCGACCGCACGAGCGCCGAGGTCCTGGCGCTGACCGGCGACCGGCTCACAGCGGGTCAAGAGCTAGCCCTGCAGCGCAAGGCGGAGAGCGACGGTGTCGAGGTGGCTTTCGATCCCGATCGTTACGATCCGGTGCGTCTGTATCTCTACGCCTTCCAGCGGGGACTCGACGGTGAGCTCGATGCCGCGCTGGACCGCAAGGCGGAAAAGACGGCGGCTCGCTTTCCCATCCGGTTCGAGCGCGTCGGCATCCTGATAGATGCGTCGGCCTCGATGGCCGGGCACGCCACCCAGCCGTTGCGTCCCATGGCGGTCGCGCTCGCCTTGCGCGACGTGATGGAGCGCGCCTGCCCGCGTGCAACGGTTCGCTACTGCGGTGGCAGGGAAGAGGGCCGGCTCGTGCGACCCGGCGGTGATACCGCGCTCGCCGAGGCGCTGGTCTCGCTGCTCGCGGAATCGCCCGAGGCCGTCTTCGTCATCTCCGATGGCTACGAGAACGCGCCGGCGGGCCGGCTGGCCGAGGTCGTGGACCGGCTTCACCGCCTCGGCGACGCGACGCCGATCTATCAGTTTTCGCCGGTCTTCGCCGCGGAGGCCGGCGGCCTGCGCTCGCTCTCCCCCGGCGACGTCCCCGCTGTACCGGTCGGCGACCCGGCCGGTCTGGGGCTCGCCCTGCTGCGTGGCATGCTCTACAGCGAGCCGCAGAAGGTCATCGAGACGCTGTTCAGGCTGGCGCTGCCGGAGGGCAAGACATGATGGTACAGCTGAACCGTCAGGCGCATGGCAACGGGAACGGCGGCCTCACGATCCGCGAGGTGCTCCGCGGCTGTGAGGTGGGGCGGATGCAGTCGGTGGGCGTCATGCAGGTCATCCCGCTGCTGAGCGAGCTGGAGGACGAGCGCTTCGTCTCCCCGGCCCAGGCCCTTGTCTCCACCGAGGAGTACGGCGCTCTGGTCTTCCGTAACCCCACGCCGCTGTTGCTTATTGTGCCCTGTCACGTAGGCTACGTGGTGGACGCGCAAGCGCAGGACCACGCGATGACCCACGCGGGCTTCGTGCCGGCGGAGAAGCGGCGGCGCTTCGACACCGCCGTCTGTATCCAGGAAACCGAGCCCGGGCTGATCAGGGAGGACAGCTACCGGATGATGGTGCTGCCTTACCCGCTGCGCGAGCCGGCGCTGAAGGTGAGACACGAGGACAGCTACAGCAGGATGTGGCCCGCCATCGGCGCTCTTAATAGCGAGGCCGGCCTGGGGGACGAGGGAAATCTCGTCCGGTTCCTGAGCCGCTTCCAGCGCCAGCTCGATCAGTTCGTCGCCGAGTTCGAGTGCGTGCCGGATCAGGTGGGAGCCATCATCCTCATCGCCGGCCACGTCGTCGGCGTCGAGCGCGGCCCCTCGCGCGTCTACTTCGCCTCGATCTGGGATGCGCTCATCCGCGAGTGCTACGGCTCCCAGGCGATCCGCGCGACACGACAGTTGGGGAACGAACTGCCGATCCCGCGGGCCCGGCTGCGCGACGATTTGAAGTCGCTGGCCGACCTGGCCGAAGCACTTGAGGAAGCGCGGCTCCGAGAAGAGGAAGCGGCGAAAGCGACGGTCCGCGATCTGGTGGACACCCCGTTCGAGGTGGAGGTCGA
>JBDHHM010000132.1:0-8272 GCA_039589355.1 Gemmatimonadota bacterium
CATCCCGAGACGTTCTCCGCCGTCATGTCGCGCGGTCGCGTAACGGCGACGTCGCCCAAGCTCACCTTCTACGTCATGGTGCGGCACACGCTGCTCGAGTCGGGGCTGGACGATCCGGCGATCGCCGACTACGTGGCGGCGCTGCTGCTCGAGTTCGCCGTCGAGGGTCGCGCCAACCGCATCGCCGTCTACGACGATGCGACGTACCGCTACCTGGTCGATATCGTCGGCGACCTGGAAGGCGAGAGCTCCGAGCGCAGGCTGTTTTTGCTCCGCGCGCACCTGGGCAACTACTCGCTCTGGTTGTCGGGGCTCTTCCCCGACTACGTCGTCGCGCGCGTGCAGCGGCGCGGCGCCCCCGGACTCCTCTATTACGATGCTCCGCGCGCACCTGGGCAACTACTCGCTCTGGTTGTCGGGGCTCTTCCCCGACTACGTCGTCGCGCGCGTGCAGCGGCGCGGCGCCCCCGGACTCCTCTATTACGAGGACCTCGGCGCCACCGGTTATCAGCTCGCCAGCTGTTGCGAGCTGGCCGACCGTCACGGCCTCGTCGGCGTCTACAGCCAGGTGGCGAGCGGCTTCCGCGCGGTGCGCCGCGCTCTCAACCGGATATCCGACCGCTACTTCTTCCCGATCTCTCCCCCACCGATCGACCGGCTGCTCCGCCAGGCGGTCGACTCCACGGACTTCGACTGTTAGAGTCGAGATAGCGGGAACTAGCTAGTAGGCGCTGGGTAGGGGAACGAGAGGGCGGGGTTTTGCTGTTACGGGCGAGGGCACGCCCTGGTGGACATAGAAGATCACGTCGGTGTGACGAAAGCGATAGAAACTGTAAGTAGAACGACCTAAGGGGGCTCAAAGACGATGGCGGCGCAGGGAATCGACATTATCGGCTTGATCCGCGAGAAGCAGGACCCCAGGAGCTATCAGGATCTGCACTGGGAGGGCTCGTTCGCGGACTATCTCGGCGTTGTGCACGGTAATCCACTGGTGGCGCGGAACGCCTTCCAGCGGCTGTACGACATGATCGTGTCGTACGGGACGGAGGAGTACACCGAGTACAAGAAGAAGATCACGCACTTCAAGTTCTTCGAGGACCCGTTCGAGGACGGCAAGGACGCGGTCTTCGGCCTCGACATCGCCATGATGAGGCTGGCACAGACGATCAAGGCGGCGGCGATGAGCTACGGTCCCGAGCGGCGCGTGATCCTGCTGCACGGGCCCGTGGGAAGCGCCAAGTCGACGATCGTGCGGCTGCTGAAGAAGGGGCTCGAGCACTATTCGCGGACGCCGGACGGCGCGCTCTACACCTTCCGCTGGGTGGGCGACGGCGCCACCGCGCCGGTGCTGCCCGAGATCGCCGGCTCGCCGGAGGCGGCGGCGCGGCTCCAGGAGGAGGGGATGCCGTGCCCGATGCACGAGGAGCCGCTGCATCTGGTGCCGGTGCTGTTCCGCCAGGTCTACCTGGACCACATCAATCAGAACGTCTCCGACGAGCGCCGCATCCTCGTCGAGGGCGACCTCTGTCCCGCCTGCCGCTTCATGTACAACCAGTACATGGGCCGCTACGACGGCGACTGGACGAAGCTCATCGATCACATCCGCGTGAATCGCCTGCTGATGTCAGAGCAGGACCGCGTCTGCATCGGCACGTTCCAGCCGAAGGACGAAAAGAACCAGGACTCGACCGAGCTGACCGGCGACATCAACTACCGCAAGATCGCGCTCTACGGCTCGGACTCCGACCCGCGCGCCTTCAACTTCGACGGCGAGTTCAACATCGCGAACCGCGGGCTGATCGAGTTCATCGAGGTCCTGAAGCTGGACGTCGCGTTCCTCTACGACCTGCTGGGCGCCTCGCAGGAGCACAAGATCAAGCCGAAGAAGTTCGCGCAGACCGATATCGACGAGGTCATCATCGCGCACACCAACGAGCCGGAGTACCGGCGGCTCCAGAACAACGAGTTCATGGAGGCGCTACGCGACCGGACGGTGAAGATCGACATCCCGTACGTCACGCAGCTCGACGCCGAGGTCGATGTCTACGCCCGCGACTTCAACCAGACGCGCGTGCGCGGCAAGCATATAGCACCCCACACCATCGAGATGGCGTCGATGTGGAGCGTGCTGACCCGGCTCGAGGAGCCGAAGAAGGTGAACCTCACCCGGCTGCAGAAGCTCAAGCTCTACAACGGCAAGACGCTGCCCGGATTCACCGAGGACAACGTCAAGGAGCTGCGCAAGGAAGCCGAGCGTGAAGGTATGCAGGGCGTCTCGCCGCGCTACATCCAGGACAAGATCTCCAACTGCCTCGTCGCCGACGTCGAGGAAGGCTGCGTCAACCCGTTCATGGTGATGAGAGAGCTCGAGTCGGGGCTCAGGCACCACTCGCTGATCACCAGCGAGGAGCAGCGCGAGTTCTACCGCGAGCTGCTCACCACGGTGCGCGAGGAGTACGAGGACATGGTGAAGAACGAGGTGCAGCGCGCGATCAGCGCCGACGAGGAGGCGATCTCGCGGCTCTGCGCCAACTACATCGATAACGTCAAGGCCTACACGCAGAAGGAAAAGGTCAAGAACAAGTACACGGGCGAGTACGAGGACCCCGACGAGCGGCTGATGAGGTCGATCGAGGAGAAGATCGAGATCCCGGAGAGCCGTAAGGACGACTTCCGGGCCGAGATCATGAACTACATCGGCGCGCTCGCCGTCGAGGGCAAGAAGTTCGACTACACGACGAATTCGCGCCTGCAGAAGGCGCTCGAATTGAAGCTGTTCGAGGACCAGAAGGACTCGATCAAGCTGACCAGCCTGGTCTCGTCGGTCGTGGACAAGGAGTCGCAGGAGAAGATCGACGTGGTGAAGAGCCGGCTCATCCGTGACTACGGCTACTGCGAGATCTGCGCGACCGACGTCCTCAACTTCGTGGCCAGCATCTTCGCGCGTGGCGACGTCAAAGAGCAGGAAGAGTGAGCAGAGACTCGCTGGCAGGCTTCTCGTCGATCAAGCGGATCGAGCGGGACAAGAAGCGGTTCGATGCGATCATCCGCGGGAAGATCAAGCAGGACCTCCGCAAGCACATCACCCGCGGTGAGCTGATCGGCAAGCGGGGCCGCGAGGTCGTCTCGATCCCGATGCCCCAGGCGCGTCGGCCAGGGCGACGGCGAGGAGGGCACGACGATCGGGGTCGGCGAAGGCGAGGACGGCGCGGGCGGCGCTGGCGACCAGCCGGGCCACCACCTGCGCGAGGTCGAGCTCTCGATCCAGGAGCTGGCCGAGATCCTCGGCGAGGAGCTCGAGCTACCGCGCATCGAGCCGCGCGGCAGCCGCACCCTTAAGAGCCGGCGCAGCCGCTACAAGACGATCCGCAGCACGGGGCCCGAGAGCCTGCGCTCTTTCAAGCGCACCTACCGGCAGGCGCTCAAGCGGCAGCTCTCCTCCGGGACCTACGACTACGAGCGACCCATGGTCATGCCGGTCCGCGACGACTACCGCTACCGCTCCTGGAAGGAGGAGCCCGAGCCGGTGGCGAACGCGGTCATCATCTACATGATGGACGTCTCGGGCTCGATGGGTAACGAGCAGAAGGAGATCGTGCGGATCGAGTCGTTCTGGATCGACACCTGGATCCGCGCCCATTACCATGGGATCGCCAATCGCTACATCGTCCACGACGCCGCGGCCCACGAGGTCGACCGCGAGACGTTCTACACGACGCGCGAGTCGGGCGGCACGCGGATCTCCAGCGCCTACGAGCTGGCCGCCAAGGTCATCGCCGGCGAGTACGACCCGGAGGAGTGGAATATCTACTGCTTCCACTTCTCGGACGGCGACAACTGGGGCGGCGGCGACGACGAGAAGTGCTTCGAGCTGCTGAACGAGCGCATCCTGCCGGTGGTGAACCTGTTCGGCTACGGGCAGGTCGAGAGCCGCTACGGGTCGGGCCAGTTCTACGAGTCGCTGAGCGATGCCGTCGAGGACGAGAAGCTCGCCGTATCGCATATCCCGGACCGCGAGGCGATCC
This sequence comes from Gemmatimonadota bacterium, assembly GCA_039589355.1. Lineage (GTDB taxonomy): Bacteria > Gemmatimonadota > Gemmatimonadetes > Palauibacterales > KS3-K002. Next base: position 4,026 of record JBDHHM010000132.1, read on the forward strand.
TCGATTCGATTCGGGACTTCCTGGGCAAGGGCAAGTAGATGCCGCAATTGCTGACCGCCGAGTTGCACGAGCTGCAGGGCGAGATCGAAGGGTACGCCCGCGGCTACGGGCTCGACTTCTTCAATGTGATCTTCGAGGTCCTCGACTGGGACGAGATCAACGAGGTCGCCGCCTACGGCGGCTATCCGGCGCGCTACCCGTACTGGCGCTTCGGGATGGAGTACTACGCGCTGGCCAGGGGCTACGCCTACGGGTTGCAGAAGATCTACGAGATGGTGATCAACAACGACCCGTGCTACGCCTACCTGCTGGCCGCGAACCCGGTCGTCGACCAGAAGTTGGTCATGGCACACGTCTACGGCCACGCCGACTTCTTCAAGAACAACTACTCGTTCGAGCACACCAACCGGAAGATGGTCGACGAGATGGCGAACCACGCCTCACGCGTTCGCCGCTACATGGAGTCGTACGGCGAGGATGAGGTGGAGCGCTTCCTCGACATCTGCCACTCGCTCGACAACCTGATCGACTACAACGCGCCCCACATCAAGCGGCGCCGCCGCCCGGAACCGGCGGACGTCGACCCCAGCCACCCCTCGCGCCGGCCGCAGCCGCGCCGCCTGGCCGCCAAGGAGTACATGGAGGAGTACATCAATCCCGAGGAGGTGCTGGCGGCGGAGGCCGAGCGAATGCAGGAGGAGCGCAAGAAGGAAGAGCATTTCCCGGCCAGCCCGGAGAAGGACATCCTGGCCTTCCTGCAGGAGTACGCGCCGCTGACCGGCTGGCAGCGCACGGTGCTGGGGATCGTCCGCGAGGAGGCGTGCTACTTCGCGCCGCAGGGCAGGACCAAGATCATGAACGAGGGGTGGGCCAGCTACTGGCACTCGACGATCATGACGCAGCGGGCGCTGAACGACTCGGAGCTCATCGACTACGCCGATCACCACAGCGGGACCGTGGCCACACATCCCGGCCGGCTGAACCCGTACAAGCTGGGGCTCGAGCTTCTGCGCGACATCGAAGAGCGCTGGGACAAGGGCCGGCACGGGCCCGATTGGGAAGCGTGCGACGATTGGGAGGCGCGCAAGATCTGGGACACCCACGCCGGCGCGGGCCGCGACAAGATCTTCCAGGTCCGCGCTATATATAATGACGTGACCTTCATCGACGAGTTCCTGACCCCGGAATTCTGCCACAAGCACAAGCTGTTCGTCTACGACTACAACGAAGCGACCAACGAGTACCGGATCTCGAGCCGCTCGTTCGAACAGATCAAGCAGGGGCTGCTTTTCCAGCTCACCAACTTCGGGCAGCCGTGGGTCTACGTGCGGGACGGCAACCACCTGAACCGTGGCGAGCTGGTCCTCTGGCATCGTTACGAGGGCGTGCCGCTGCGGCTCGACTACGCGCAGGAAGTCCTCGAGAAGCTCTACCTGCTCTGGAAGCGGCCGGTCCACCTCGAGACCTGCGACGACGACCGGCCCATCGTCCTGAGCTACGACGGCGAGGAGCACAAGGTCGAGGACCGGACCGACGACTGAGCCCCACGGGGCCTTGTAACAGCCAACACAGCCGATTAGCTTTTTCGCGGCCGAGCCGGCACGCCGCCGGCGCGGGACCATCAGGACGGAGAGGGGTCAAGAGGTGGCCGACGACAAGCAGACCACGCTGATCAGCAAGATGAGCGCCCACAATACGGCGCAGCTCAAGGATTTCTTCGAGGGCTCCGCCATCAAGGGCGACTGGCAGCTCATCTTCGCCGCCAGCTACAACGGCTGCATCATATCGCTCCCGGCCACGGACGGCGGCCAGATGCGGCTGCGTATCGCCGCCAAGTTCCGCGATGGCCAGCCCTACCTCGAGCTCCGCGCCCAGCACATGGGCCAGGCCGAAGAGGACGACGAGTAGCACAACTCCCTCCCCCCCTCCAATGCTCCGCCTCTCTTCCCTCGCCATCGCCATCGTCCTCGCCATCGAAGCCTGCACGCCACGCCCCAGCGAAATAGTACTCGCCTCCACCACATCGACCGAAGACTCAGGCCTCTTCGAGGCGACCCTGCCCGCGTTCCGCCGCGCGCACCCCGACTACCGGGTCCGCGTGATCGCCGTCGGCTCGGGCGAAGCGCTACGGCTCGCCGCGCGCGGCGACGCCGACGTCGTGCTCGTCCACTCGCCGCGTGCGGAAGAAGAGTTCATGGCGGCGGCGCACGGCGAATCGCGGCGCCGTGTCATGTACAACGACTTCGTGATCGTCGGGCCGGCCGAGGACCCCGCAAGCGCCTGCGACTTCCTCGATGCGCGGTCGGCGCTCGCCTGCGTCGCCCGGCACGGCTCGCCCTTCATCTCGCGCGGCGACGACTCGGGCACCCACGCCCGCGAGCACGAACTGTGGTCGGCTGCCGGCGTGGAACCGTCGGGCGAGTGGTACCAGGAGGCGGGCCAGGGCATGGGGGCGGTACTCATGATGGCGAGTGAGAAGCGGGCGTATACGCTGAGCGATCGTGGGACCTATCTGAGCCTGCGCGGCCGGTTGCGGCTCGAGGTCGTGGTCGAAGGCGATCCGCGACTCCGCAACCAGTACTCGGTCATCGTGGTGCGCGATGCGTCGAATCTGGAAGGAGCGCGCGTGTTTGCCGACTGGGTCACGTCGGCTGCGGGGCAGGGGACGATCGGCGTGTTCGGCGTCGAGAAGTTTGGGAGGCGGCTTTTCGAGCCGAACGCTACGAGTGGTCAATGAGTGTCGGATATTGGATATTGAAAGAGACCCCGCAATAGCATGGATGTATTCATAGACGCGATCCGCCAGGCCTTCGGCCTGCTGTTCTCCGGCGATCCGTATCTGTGGCAGATCATCGGACGCTCGCTACAGGTGTCGAGCAGCGCCGTGCTGCTCGGCCTGATCATCGGCATCCCGCTCGGCACCTGGCTGGGACTGGCCCGCTTCCCGGGGCGCGGGATCGCCGTCGCGCTGGTCAACACCGGGCTGGCGCTGCCGCCCGTCGTCGTCGGCCTGTTCGTCTACATCCTGCTGTCGCGCCAGGGACCGCTGGGCGCGCTGGGCTGGCTCTACACGCCCAGCGCCATGATCGCCGCCCAGTTCGTGCTCGCCGCGCCCTACGTCGCCGCGATCACGCTGGCCGCCGTGCAGTCGGTGCCGCCGGAGCTGCGGCTGCAGGCCCGGGCGCTGGGCGCCGGCCGCTGGCAGGCGCTGCTGCTCCACCTGCGCGAGGCGCGCCTGTCGCTGATGGCGGCGGTTGCCGCCGGGTTCGGCGCGGTGATCTCCGAGGTCGGCGCGGTGATGATGGTGGGCGGCAACGTGCACGGCGAGACGCGGGTCATCACGACGGCGATCGTGCTGGAGACGCGGCGCGGCCGCTTCGCCACCGCGATGGCGCTGGGGCTGATACTCCTCGCCATCGCCTTCGCCGCCAACGCGTTCATCACCCGCATCCAGCAGGCGGCGCCGCGCCGCCGGCGGCCGCTCACCAGCTGAGGGAGGTGTGATGGAAGGTGCGCGGCGCGAGCCGCTGCTCGAGGGCCGGGATCTCAAACGTTCCTACGACGGACGCGTCGTCGTCGACGTCGAGTCGATCGAGGTGCGGGCCGGCGAGGTGCTGGCGCTCCTGGGACCGAACGGTGCCGGCAAGTCGACGCTGATGCGCCTGCTCGCCGCGCTCGAGGCGCCGGACGGCGGAAAAGTCCTATATATAGGACGCGAGGTCGAACGGGACGATCGCCAGCTGCGCCGCGCCGCGGCCGCGGTGCTGCAGCGGCCCTACCTGTGGCGCGGGACCGTCGCCCAGAACGTCGAGTTCGGCCTGAAGGCGCGACGCGTTCCGGCGGACGAGCGGCTCGCCCGAGTGCAGGGGGCGCTGGAGACTCTCGACATCGCCGGGCTGGAAGACGCGCCGGTCGATGGGCTCTCCGGCGGCGAAGCGCAGCGCGTGGCTCTGGCGCGGGCGCTGGCGCTGGAGCCCGAGATCCTATTCCTCGACGAGCCCACCGCCGACCTCGATGTCACGGTGCGCCGCCGACTGCTCGCCGACCTGGAGCGTATCGTCCGGCACGCGGCGCCGGCCATCGTGCTCATCACCCACGACCCCGGCGAAGCGTTCGCGCTGGCCGACCGCGTGGCGGTCATGGAAGAGGGTCGCATAGTTCAGACCGGGACGCCCGGCGACATCTTCGAGGCGCCGGCGACCGAGTTCGTCGCGTCGTTCACCGGCGCCGAGTTCATGCTGAGCGGG
>JBDHHM010000133.1:0-5574 GCA_039589355.1 Gemmatimonadota bacterium
TGCTACCCTCACGCGGCATAGCTTTCGCCTGACTATCCCCGCCGATGCGAAGCCGTCCCGGCCCTATTTCCTGGGTGCTCCGCGGGCCGGAGGGGTCTACAGCTGGCCGGCGGCTTCGCAGGAGCGCGGCACGCCGCTGGGCGAGCCGGCGGCGAGCGTGCGGATCGAGATCGACATCGCCGGTCAGACGATCATCCGGGAGGTCGAGGCGGTCTATCGGTTCGCCGACCAGGCCAGGGGTGAAGTCCGCCGGCCGCTCTTCGTAGTCCCTGCGGTCGCTGTGCGGCTCGAGCCGGGCGCAACGGTCTGGTCGCTGGATAGAGATGGCGTTACGAGCTTCGGCTCGAGGCGCCGGAGGGCTGGAGCGTCTCGCCGGCTGAAGCAGGTTTCACTCTGGATGCGCCGGGGTCCGCTGCGACCGTCGAATTTGACCTGAGGATTCCGGAAGGTATCGAATCGGGGCCCTACTTCCTATCTGCGGTTGCAGAGACTGATGATGGGCGCAGCTATCGAGAGGGCTACTCGGTCATCGACTACCCTCACGTTCGCCGCAGCCTTCTGTTCGGTGAAGCGAGGTCGCGCATCGAAGCGTTCGAGCTGAGTGTCAACAAGGATCTGAGAGTCGGCTATGTGCCGGGTGCCGGGGACGAGGTCGCCGACGCGATCGCGGCGATGGGCGTGGCGGTGGACATCCTGGATGACCGCGCCGTCGCTGCCGGCGACCTGTCTGCCTACGACGTGATCGTTCTGGGCATCCGCACCTACGAAACGAATCCGACGCTGCTGGCGAACAACGGGCGGTTCCTCGACTGGGCGCGCGCCGGCGGCACACTGATCTCACAGTACCAGCAGTACACCTACTTCAACGGTGACTATGCGCCCTATCCACTGCGGGCGCGCCGCCCGCACGATCGTGTGAGCGACGAGCTGGCGCCGGTAACCCTACTGGCGACGGACCACCCAGCCTTCAACCGGCCGAATCGGATCGGGCCACAGGACTTCGATGGCTGGGTGCAAGAGCGAGGCCTGTACTTCCCGTACGAGTGGGATACACGTTATCAGGCTTTGCTGGAAAGCGCGGACCCCGGCGAGGAACCGAAGCGCGGTGGGTTGCTCGTGGCGCCCTTGGACGACGGCGTGTACGTGTACACCGGCCTGTCGCTGTTCAGGCAGCTGCCGGCGGGCGTTCCCGGTGCCTATCGTTTGCTTGCCAACCTGCTCAGCCTAGGGGGATGATGCGTCGCACTTCACTAACCCTGTCGTTTGTCGCTTGCCTGTCGATCTCGGGCTGTTCCGAGCCGGGCAACGTGCTGACGATCTACTCGCCACACGGCCGGGATCAGCTGGACATCTTCAAGGAGGCGTTCGAGGCTGCGAACCCCGGTGCGGAGGTCCAGTGGGTGGACATGGGCTCGCAGGAGGTGCTTGACCGGATCCGCTCCGAGCGGGCAAACCCGCAGGCGGATGTCTGGTACGGCGGTACCGAGGAGCTCTTCGGTCGAGCGGCGGCTGAAGGCCTGCTGGAGCCGTATCGTCCCGGGTGGGCCATGTCGGTCTTGCCCGAAGCGCGTGGGCCGGACGACCTCTACTTCGGGGTCTATCTCACGCCGGCCGTCATCACGTTCAACAGCGATGCGGTCGCCAAGGATGACGCGCCCCAGGACTGGGATGAGGTGCTCGACCCCCGCTGGAAGGGGAACGTGCTGGTCCGGGATCCGATGCCGAGTGGGACCATGCGCATGATCTTCCAGATGATCATGTATCGCGGTCTGGAGGCGACTGGAGACACGGCGGCCGGCTATGAGTGGCTGCGCCGGCTGGACGCGCAGACCAAGGAATACGTGCTCAACCCGGCCATCCTCTATCAGAAGCTGGCGCGGCAGGAGGGCTTGGTGACGCTTTGGAACCTGCCGGACGTCCTTCGCGTGCAGGAGCAGGGTTTCCCCCTCGACTACATCGTCCCAGCGAGCGGGACGCCGGTCTCGGTGGATGCGATCGCTGTTGTAAGTGGGGCCGAGAGCCGGGAATTGGCCGAAGCCTTTATCGAGTTCGTCGGTTCTGTGGAAGGGCAGCTGCTCGCTGTGAGGAACGCCTACCGCAACCCCACGCGGATGGACCTGCCGGTCGACTCTCTTCCTGAGTGGCTGATCCGAGTCAACGAAGAGCTCCGGCCGATGGATCTCGATTGGGATCTGCTGGAAGCGCGCGGTCGCGAGTGGATGAGGTACTGGGACGCGCACATCCGCGGTGGCGGTTGATGCCTGTCTTTCTGGAGCTTGATCATCTGACGCGCATATTCGCGGGCGCGCCCGCAGTGCACGAGCTGGCGCTGTCGGTCGGCGAGCATGAGATCGTCACCTTGCTGGGCCCGAGCGGTTGTGGAAAGACCACGACGCTCCGCATGATCGCCGGCTTCGAAACGCCTAACTCGGGGCGGGTAGTGCTGGGCAGGCGCGACGTCACGCGGCTGCCGCCGCAGAAGCGCGGCTTCGGGATGGTCTTCCAGCACTACGCGCTCTTCCCACATATGAGCGTCGCGGCGAATGTGGCGTTCGGTCTCGAGACCGCGGGTCTCATGCGAGGGGAGATCGACGAGCGTGTGGCGCGTGCTCTCGAGCTGGTGCGTCTTCCGGGCGCCGGGGATCGCTCGATCAGCTCGTTGTCCGGCGGCCAACAGCAACGGGTGGCGCTGGCGCGGGCGCTTGCCCCACAGCCTCTGGTGCTGCTGCTGGATGAGCCGCTTTCCAACCTGGACGCGGCGCTGCGCGAGCAGACGAGGCGCGAGCTGAGAACCCTGGTCAAGGAGATCGGCATCACAACGGTGTATGTCACCCACGATCAGGAAGAGGCCTTCGACCTGAGCGATCGTATCGCGGTGATGCGGGAGGGACGACTCGAACAGCTCGGTCCTGGGGAGGAGCTGTACCACAGCCCGGCCAGCGAGTTCGTCGCCACGTTCTTGGGCCGGGCAGGCGCGGCGACGGGTCGCGTAGAGACGATAAACGAGGGTGGCGTCGTGGTCTGTCGCCTGGCCGGTGGTGCGACTTGGAATGCGCTGGCGCCCGCCACGGGTAGGTCGCTGCAGCCGGGCGCTGAAGTAAGGTTGTTGGCGCGACCCGAAGCACTCGCCTTTGCTGCACCCGGCGGTGAAGGGGCGCTGCGCGGTGAGGTGACGGACCGGCGGTTCGCCGGGTCCGTCTATATGTACACGGTGGCGGTGGAGGGCGGCGAGCTCGAGATCCAGGCGGGTGCCGACCCGGCGCAGACCGGCGACGTCGTCGGCGTGGTGCCGCGATCCGCGCCCGCCGGCCTGTTCGCCTTCACGGTGCAGGACGACAGAGAAGACGGATGAGCGCCTGGGGCGGCGACGGCGGCCGGCGGCTCGGACCGAAGGACCGGCTCCTGGTGATCGCGGTCTTCGTAATCCTGTTCTGGGCCGTGGTCTACCCGAACATCGTCGTCCTGGCCGGGAGTCTGCGCGGCGAAGAGGGCTTCACGCTACGGCATTATTCCGCTTTCTTGGGCACGGCGTCCGAGTTGCGCGCCCTCTGGTCCAGCTTCTGGATCTCGGCCCTTACGGTGCTCTTCTCCGCGCTCATCGGAGTTCCGCTCGCTCTGCTGTTCGCGCGGTATGAGTTCCCCGGCCGTCGCCTACTGGGTGCCCTGGCCGCTATGCCGGTCCTGTTGCCGCCGCTGGTGGGTGTCATCGCGATCCTCTTCTTGTACGGCGAGAGCGGCATTGTGACCCGCCTCGTGCAGGACGTGCTGGGCTTGCAGTCGCCGCCCTGGCGGCTGCGCGGTTCCGGGGCGATCCTCGCCGTTCACGCCTACTCGATGTACGTCTACTTCTACCTGTTCACCCTGGCGGGGCTGGCACGGGTCGATCCGGCTGTGTTCGAGGCCGCCGCCTCTCTGGGCGCAGGGCGCTTCCGTACGTTCGGCCGCGTGACACTCCCGCTGCTCACACCGACATTGGCGGGCGCATCGCTGCTCACCTTTATGACGTCTATGGCATCGTTCAGTGCGCCCTATGTACTCGGGGGCGGCTTCCGAGTGATGACCACCCAGATCTTCAACAGCAAACTCCAGGGCGAGACCGGTATGGCGATGGTCGAGACGGTGATGCTGGCAACTGTCTCGCTGCTCGTACTCTGGCCGCTCGCCCGCTGGGAAGGAGCGCGCGAGTACGTGTCGCCCGGCAAAGGCTCGGCACCGCTGCGCGTGCCGGTCAAGTCGCGTTGGGCGGCGATCGGGGTGCCGGCCGTGGCGGGGGTAGGCGTGCTCCTGCTGGTTCTGCCCCACCTCACGCTGCTCCTCGTCTCGCTGGTCCCCGACGGCAGTTGGACGGTGCAGACGCTGCCGCCGCGTTACTCGCTGGAGAACTACGCCCAACTCTTCGCGGAGGCGCGCACGTTCCGGCCGATTGTGAACTCGCTGCTCATGGCTGGTGGCGCGACGATCATCGCGGTCGTCATTGCGTTCGCCGTCGGGCGGCTCGTCGTGAGCTGGCGCGTCCCGGGCCGCCGCCTGCTCGAGGGTATGTTGGCGCTGCCGTGGGCGCTGCCCGGCACCGTGCTTGCCATCGCGCTGGCGACCACCTTCAGCGTTAATCAACCGTGGGCGGGACGATTCGTGATGGTTGGCACCGCGTGGATCCTGGTTATGGCATACACGCTACGCGTGTTGCCGCTGACCGGGCGTGCGGCCCTGGCCGGGTTCCGCCAGCTCGATCCGAGCCTGGAGGAAGCTGCGGCGTCTCTGGGCGCCGGCGGTTGGCGCACGCTGCGGCGCGTCACCATTCCAGCGATCCTGCCCGCGATCGCCGTGGGCGCCTCCCTCGCCTTCGTCACCGGGCTCGGCGAGTTCGTGGCGTCCATCGTCCTCTACACGCACCGCACTCGGCCCATCTCGATCGAGATCCTCTCTCAGCTCAGGGATTTCGATCTCGGCGCGGCTGCTACTTACGGCGTCCTCTTGATGGTGCTTGTCGCCGGCGCTTTCGGGCTGGCGCAGCGCTGGATTCAAGGAGAGCCGGCCTAGATCTACTGGGCATGTGACAGCCGCCACGTTGGGTGGGCGTGGCGGCCGTGTAGCTTGCGGGTAAAAGCTGTTGAAGGCTTGGGGCCGACCCTCAGCGGCGGTCGCCCCAGATGTTCGTCTTCTCTACCTCCTTGTTGCCGGAGGCCACACCCCCGGCCACGCTCGCGCCGAATGCCGCAGCGGTGAACCCGGTGATAAGTGGAAGGGCTGCGACAACAGGTACCGCCAGGATAAGCGCACCGGCTCCGGCCAGCCAGGGCGCGACTCCGCGCCGGGCTTTCGGCACGAAGCGCAGCTTCTTGACCACGAACTTCTTCGTGTACTTATAGCCGCCGTAGGCAATGCCGCCGGCGAGGATCAACTCAAGCATAAACATCGGCTCCGGTCCTCACGGGGTATTATACTGCCCGCCTCTATATAGCACTACGGCCCCTCCGGCCTCGAGGATTCAAGCCCCGCCGGGCCGCTAATCGAACCCGGGGACCGCGGCCGGCGTTCCCATTATAGGATTCGGGAATCGGGTATTCGGGGATT
>JBDHHM010000134.1:0-5919 GCA_039589355.1 Gemmatimonadota bacterium
GCCTAGTGATGGGACTCTTTCAGGACATCCGTTTCGGCGCGCGGTCGCTGCTCAGGGCGCCCGGCTTCACCGTCGTCGTCGTTCTCATACTTGCCGTCGGGATCGGCGCGAACGTGGCGATGTTCAGCATCATCGATTCGGCGATGCTGCGCCCGGTGTCGTTCCCCGAGCCCGAGCGGCTGGTGCTGGGCCGGAAGACGGTGAATGGCGGACTCGCTCCCCTGGTCTCGGCTCAGGACTACTGGGACTACCGGGACATGAGCACGTCGTTCGAGTCCCTCGATGCGTATGTTGGGTTCACGAACAGCTACACGATTACAGGCATAGCTGAACCGGAACGGATCGCCGGCCTTCTCGTAACGGTAAACCTGTTCCCGACGCTCGGCGTCAACCCGCAGCTCGGCCGTCACTTCACGGCCGAAGAGGCGCTGGAGGGCGCGCCCGATGTCGCCATGATCAGCTACGGCCATTGGCAGCGGCGGTTCGGTGGCTCTCCCGATGTCGTCGGCAGTACGCTGACGGTCGACGGCTTTCCCTACACGATCGTCGGCGTCATGCCGGCCGGCTTCCGCATCGGGTTAGACGCGGAGTTCTGGCGGCCGATGCGTCCCGACTCCCCTTTCACCGAGTATCGGAGGTGGCACAACTGGCTGCTCGTCGGCCGGCTCAAGCCGGGCGTGAACATCGAGCAGGCGCAGGCCGAAGTGGACGTCATCTCGGCACAGCTCGAGGCCCAGTATCCCGACTCGAACACGGGGAAAGCGCTGCTTTTGACGGACCTGCGGGAAGCGGTGGTCGAGAGCTACCGGAGTGGCCTGCTGCTGTTGATGGGTGCCGTCGCGCTCGTCCTTCTCATCGCCTGCGGCAACGTTGCCGGCCTGCTGCTCGCCCGCGGCTCGGCGCGGCGCGCCGAGCTGTCGCTACGCGCGGCGCTGGGCGCATCAGGCTCGCGGCTGGTGCGCCAGTTGCTGACCGAGAGCGTGGTGCTGGCCGTCGTCGGCGGAATCGTGGGCACGTTGCTGGCCGGCTGGCTCCAGGACTTGCTCGTCCGACCCGTATCACTGGGGCTGCCCAACGCCCTGAGTGCCGACATATCGGGCACGGCCCTCGGCTTCGCGCTCCTGATTTCGCTGGCCACGGGGCTGCTTTTCGGCGCTGCACCGGCGCTGCGCGTCGCGCGACGCGAGGTCGTGGATGACCTCAAGTCCGGGGTCCGGGCCACAGACGCCGGCGGCGCGAGGTTCCGCAGTGGGCTCGTCGTAGTTCAGGTGGCGATCACGATCATGCTGCTCATCGGCGCCGGTCTGTTGATTCGCAGTTTTGCACGCGTCATGGGCGTCGATCCCGGTTTTGAGTCGGCCAACCTGCTCACCGCCGAGTTGCGGTTGCCCGGCTCTGAGTACTCGGAGCTCGAGAGGCGGATCCAGTTCTTCTCAGACTTGCGGGGGCGGCTGCAGGCGATCCCCGGAGTGGAGGGCGTGGCGATCGCCGACCGACTGCCGATCCGCGATCCCGGCAACTGGCTCATAACCTACGCGGCAGATAATCCGCCGCTGGATCCGGCCGACGGGCGGGGGGCGCCCTTCCGGGTCGTCATGCATGGGTTCCACGAGACGATGGGGATCCCTCTCCTAGCCGGGCGTGGGATCGAAGCGACGGACGCGGCCGGCGCGCCGCTCGTGGCCGTGATCAGCCGCGCCACGGCGGATCGGCTCTTTCCGCAAGAGAGCCCGGTCGGCCGGCGGATCGTTGTGGACTTCGGGGGACCGACCGACTTCGAGGTCGTAGGGGTGGCGGAGGACGTACATCTGTTCTCGCTCGCCGACCAACCGACAGAGGTCGTATACGCCTCCTACTATCAGATACCGTATAGCTTGATGCGCATCGCCGTGCGGACCGCCGGCGAGCCCCGCTTGATCGCGGGGACGTTGCGCGATGCCGTTTGGAGCTTGGACCGCGACATCGCGATCGCGCGGATCGTTACCATGGACGAGGTGTTGGCAGGCTCGGTGGACCGCTACCGTGTGATGGCCGTATCGCTCGCCGGCTTCGCCGGCATCGCAGTCCTCCTGGCGACCATCGGCCTCTACGGCGTCTTGGCCTACTACGTCACCCGACGCCACCACGAGATCGGTGTCCGGGTGGCTCTGGGCGCCGGCCACGGCGCTATCGTAGAGCTGGTTATCAAACGTGGTATCGCCCTCGTGACCCTGGGGCTCGCCATCGGACTTGTGGCGGCCTTCGGACTGACTCGGCTGTTGGAAGGGATGCTGTTCAACACCGCGCCCACCGACCTGACGACGTTCGTTTCCGTGAGCGCCTTCTTTTCGCTGGTCGGCTTGGTGGCGTGCCTGATCCCGGCATGGCGCGCACTGCGGGTTGACCCGGTAATCGCGCTGGGTTCGGAGTGAGGAAAGGCTGAGAAATATGGGTGGCATCTGGCGGGATATCCGGTACGCCGGCCGGTCGCTGGTCAAGTCGTCCGGCTTCACCGCCGTGGTCATTCTCATACTCGCTGTCGGGATCGGCGCCAACGTTGCCATCTTCAGCATCATGGAGATGACCATGATTCAGCCGCTCCCGTACGCGGAGCCCGAGCGGCTGGTGTTGGGTAGAGCGACATTCGGTGGGAACGTTAACCCGTTTGCGTCGGCCGCCGACTACTGGGACTATCGCGACCTCAGCACGTCGTTCGAGGAGCTGGCTGCCTTCCAGGGTTTCACCACCAACCACACGATCACCGGCGGCGACCGGCCGGAGCGCGTCTCCGGCATGATCGTGAGTCGGGGCCTGTTCCCGGCGCTGGGCATCAACCCGACCCTCGGTAGGCATTTTCTCGCCGACGAGGCCGTGGAGAATGCGCCGCCGGTTGTGATCATCAGCAACGGATACTGGATGCGCCGCTACGGCGGTTCGCCCGATGTGATCGGTAGTACGCTGACATTCGACGGCTTCCCCTACGAGATCATAGGCGTGATGCCCTCCGGCTTCAGCTTTTACTTCGAGGGCAGTGACGTGTGGCGGCCGATGCGGCCTGACTCACCCTTCATCGGCGCGCGCCGCTTCCACAACTGGATCATGTTGGGGAGGCTGAAGCCGGGCGTGGCAATCGAGGAGGCGCAGGCCGAGGTCGATGTCATCTCAGCGCAGCTCGAGCTGGAGTATCCCGACTCTAACAGGGACAAGGCGTTGCTATTGACGCAGCTGCAGGGCGCGTTGGTCGAGGGCTACCGGCAGAGCGTCTTCCTGCTGTTGGGCGCGGTGACGCTCGTGCTTCTCATCGCCTGCGGCAACGTGGCGGGGCTCTTGCTTGCCCGCGGTTCCGCCCGGCGTGCCGAGCTTTCGGTACGATCGGCGCTGGGCGCATCCGGGGCGCGCCTGGCGCGTCTACTCATCACCGAGAGCTTGGTGATGGCGTTGGTCGCCGGAGTGCTGGGTACATTGCTGGCCGTCTGGCTCCAGGAGGCGTTCCTTCAGTTACTCTCGATCGAACTGGCCGGTGTCGGCGAAGCAGGCCTGCCCGTTTCTGTGTTGGCGTTCGCACTCTTCATCTCACTGGCCACGGGTCTACTGTTCGGGGTCGTGCCGGCGATTAGCGCATCGCGGGATGATCTATGGGCGGACCTCAAGGCGGGAGTTAGGACCACAGACGCCGGCGGTACCCGGTTCCGTAGTGGCCTGGTCGTCGCGCAGGTGGCGGTTTCCGTCGTTCTGCTCGTCGGCGCAGGGCTGCTGATCCGGAGCTTCGAGCGCGTCGCCCGTATCGAGTCCGGTTTCGAGACGCGGAACCTGCTGACTGCGGAGATCCGACTCCCAGGCACGGACTATTCCGATGTGGAGCGGCGGGTCCAGTTCTACACGCGCTTGGCGGAGAACATCCGCGCCATCCCCGGCGTCGCCGACGTCACTCTCGGCAGCCAGCTGCCGTTCCGCGATCCCGGGAACAACATCTACATCTGGGCTGCCGATAACCCACCGCTGGATCCGGCCGATGTATTATCGGCGTACACACGGACGGTGTACCCCGGCTATTTCGAGGCGATGGGGATCCCCGTGCTCGCCGGGCGCGGCATTGACGAGACCGATGCCGCCGGTGCACCTCCGGTGATGGTGATCAGCCGGGCGATGGCGGACACGCTGTTCCCCGGCCAGAACCCCATCGGTCGGCAGGTCGTTGTCGATTTCGGGCGGGAGGTCAGCATTGAGGTGGTCGGTGTTGTGGGCAACATCAAGATGAACACGCTTCTTACGTCGCGGCTGATGGCCTTCTACATCTCGTACATGCAGCAGCCCCTGTACACAATGCGGGTGGCCGTGCGGACAGCGGTCAAACCGGAGACTGTAACCGGGGCGTTACGCGAGGCCGTCTGGAGCCTGGACAGGAACATCCCGGTCGCCGAGGTAGCGACGATGGACGGGTTGATTTCGCGCACCTTGTCGACGCGGAGAATCAGAACCGTCGCTCTGATTATTTTTGCGGGCGTGGCCGTGTTGTTGGCGACGGTCGGCCTGTACGGTGTGCTGGCCTACTACGTGACGCGGCGCTACCACGAGATCGGCATCCGGGTAGCGCTCGGCGCCGCTCGCGCCGACATCGTGGAAATGGTGCTGAAGCGCGGAATCGCGCTGGTAGCCGTGGGGCTCATCGCAGGCCTGGCGGGCGCCTGGGGTGTCACGAGGCTCATCGCGGAGCTGCTTTATCAGGTCGAGCCCACCGATCCGCTCACCTTCGTGCTGGTGAGCGTCTTCTTCACACTTGTCGCCGTCGTGGCGTGCCTGCTGCCTGCCTGGCGCGCGCTGCGTGTTGATCCACTGATCGCGCTGCAGGCGGAATAGGAATGAGGGCGCGGCCGCCCCTTGCCCCTCACCGGGCTGGCCGCGCCCTCAATCACACCGGTACCAGGATCTATTACCAGGAGGTTAGGTGAGGGGCGAACACCGTAAGGTCGGTTGTCGCAAGCTTTGCCTCCATCTCCCTGCGCAGCTCGGCCGCGATGCCGGGGGAATCGAGCAGCCGCTCCGCCCTGATCGTGTACCAGCGAGCGTAGCCCTCGGCGTTTCCGAGGCTCGCCATGCGGGCCGCGTCGGCGATCGCCCAGAACTCCGCCAGCAACTCACCGCCGGCAGCGGCCTCATTGGCAAGCTGCTCGAGGGTCTTCGCCGCACCCCGGTAGTCCCCGTCATAGAACTGTGCGTTCCTTAACGGGCACCTTGTCCTGAGCGCGGGCAAGTTCGGCCGCCACACCGTACGCCTTTATCGCCGGGCCGAGGGCGCCGGCACTGGCGAGGCGGTCGCCTACCGTAAGCTGCGAGTGGGCCATCATGGTGACCACGGGCGACCGGTCGAACATACCGTCCGCCGTCAACACGTAGGGTGCAGATGCGGTCAGTAGTCCGGTCGCCGCTAGGAATACCGCGCTCGAAGCGAAGATCTTTGTTGACGACATATGGTTTCTCCTCATCTCTATATCAATGGCCAGGATTCACGACAACGAACATTATTGGCATGTCTATCCACACCGCCACACGCTTGTCGAGGTGTAGGGCCGGCTCGAACTTGAATTCCATCATCGCCGCTATCGCCGCGCGGTCGAACTCCTCGTAACCGGAGGACTCCCTGACCACGCACCTCTTCACGTCGCCTGCTGCATCGATGAAGGCCCACAGCCTCGCCGTCCCGCCGAGCCCCGCCTGCCGCATGATCGGAGGGTATCTCTGGCTGACGATTCGTTGGGCGCGCCGTGGGTCGAGTAGCCTCGGCGCGACCGTGTACGGCGTGAAAACGGGCCGGTCGATGAGGCGTTGCACGTCGGAGGGCGGCGGTGGCAGGGACTCCACCGGGTTCTCCTCGAACGTGGTGGGCGCGATCGTCACATCCTCCTCGAGCTCCGTAGACGCCACAACGGGAACTGCCGGCCG
>JBDHHM010000135.1:0-5664 GCA_039589355.1 Gemmatimonadota bacterium
CGCGGGCCGCACCCGTTCCTCGACCAGCGTGTTCCACTCCTTACAGTGCGGGCACTGGCCCTCCCAGCGGTGAGTTTCGCCGCCGCATTCGGTGCAGAGGTAGATGGTGCGAACCTTAGGCATTCGGCTCAAGCAGTCATGCGAAGGGTTTGTTCGGGCGAACATCGAACATTGCACATCGGACATCGAACGTCGAGCCAACAGCCGAACATCCGACTCTGAACGTTGAACGCCTAACATCGAACTCCGATGCATTGTTGTTCGACGTTAGGCGCGGGACGTTCAATCTTCGATGTTCGGTGTTGTGTTGGAAGTTGAATGTCCGATGTTCGATGTTCGATGTTCCTTTGTCATACGGACTCGGCCGCCACCCGCGACACGGACTCGAACCGCGTGTACTCCTTCCGGAAGAAGAGATCGACCACACCGGTGGGTCCATTACGCTGCTTGCTGCAGATCAGCTCCGCCTTGCCTTCCAGCGACTCACCCTCCAGGCCGGCATCCTCGCGCCGGTAAACCTCGGGCCGAAAGATGAAGAGCACGACGTCGGCGTCCTGCTCGATGGCGCCGGACTCGCGAAGGTCGGAAAGTTGCGGCCGGTGGTCGGTCCGCTGTTCAGGAGCCCGCGACAGCACGGCCTTGAGCGCCCCGGAGATTGCGCTGATCTCCTGCACGCGATTCTCGGAACGGGGCCCGCGCATGAGCTGAAGGTAATCAACGACGATCAACCCAAGATCAACTTCCGCCTTGAGGCGACGCGCCTTGGCTCGCACTTCGAGGGCAGTGATCGCCGGCGTGTCGTCGATCCAGATCGGCGCCGTGTTAAGGTGCCCGGCCGCCGTCGCCAGCTGCATGTACTCCTGCTCCGAGAGCCTGCCGCGCCTCAGGTTCTGGGAGTTCACCTGGCCTTCCGCGCAGAGCAGCCGCTGCACGATCGCTTCCTTCGCCATCTCCAGGGAGAAGAAGGCGACGGGAGTTCCGTGCTCGATGGCGGCGTGCTGGATGATGTTCAACACCATCGACGTCTTCCCCATCGACGGGCGACCCGCGATGACGATCAGGTCCGAGCGCTGGAACCCGGCGGTCAGGTTATCGAGGTCCGGGAAACCGCTGGGCACCCCGGTGACCGAGCCCTTGGCCTGCTGCAGCTTCTCGATGTGCTCGAACGCCGGCCACAGGACCTCCTTGATCCAGACGAAGCCCCGGCGCTGACCCGCCTGCGAGATCTGGAAGATCCGCTGCTCGGCGCGGTCGATCGTATCCTCCACCGCCTCGCCCGAAGCGTCGAACGCGTCCCTTATCGTGTCGGTCGATGCTTCGATCAGCCGCCTGAGCAGCGCTCTGTCACGGAGGATCCTGGCGTGGTACTCGATGTTGGCGGCCGTAGGCACCGCTTCCATGAGCTCCGCCAGGTACGCCGGGCCACCTACCGAGTCCAGCTCGCCGCTGTTCCGCAACTCCTCGGTCAGAGTCACCGGGTCGATGGCTTCGCCCCGCTCGAATAGCCGCCGCATTCCTCGGTAGAGCCGCCGGTTCGCCTCCCGGTAGAACATCCCGTCGTCCACCAGCTCCACCGCCTTGGCGACGGCGTCGGCGTCGATCAGCATGCCGCCCAGGACGGAGATCTCGGCCTCCGGCGACCAGGGGGCCTGTCTGTCGGCGAAGGCGTCGGACGCCCTGACGCCGCCGGCGGACCCCTCGTCGGGCGCTTGCCAGTCAGCCACGGCTGCCTCCCGGCGTTCGGCCGCCCGCCTCGTCATAAATGCGGCGCAGCACCTTCAGATCCTCCCAGGCCGGTCGCTTCCACTGCTGATTGCGCAGCAGGGCAGCGGGATGATAGGTCACCACGACTGGAATCCCCATGAACTCGTGCGTCGCGCCGCGCAGGCGGCCGAGCGAACCCTCCGTGGCCAGGAGCGTCTGAGCGGCGAATCGGCCGAAGGCGCAGATCGCCTTGGGCGCGACGAACTCCACCTGCTTACGAAGATAAGGCCAGCACGCCGCAACTTCATCTGCCACCGGGTCGCGGTTCTGAGGGGGCCGGCACTTCAACACGTTGCAGATGAATACCTCGTCACGCCGGAAGCCGATGGCCGCCAGCATCTTGTCCAGCAGCTTCCCGGCCGGGCCGACGAACGGCCGGCCCTGCCGGTCCTCTTCGTAGCCCGGGGCCTCGCCCACCACCAGCAGGTCGGCGTCGCGATCTCCTTCGCCGAAGACCACCGTGGTTCGGCCCTCCGCCAGCCGGCAGAGGGTGCAGCCGAGGGCATCGACCCGCAGCTCCTCGAACCGATCGGCCGAGCCGGGCACCTCGCGGTGAACCACCTCGCGAACGGCCGGCGCTTCGACCCGGGCCACGCCCGGTTCCGGAGCCATATCTCGGCTCGCAGGCGCGCGCAGACCCTCGAGCAGCTCGGCATTCGTAGAGCTCTCGAGATACAGCTCGCGCTGTCCCAGTTCAGCTCTCTGTCTAAGATAGCGGGCCAGAAGCTCGCGCCTTGTCGCTCGCTCAGTCACCCGGCAGGAGTCTCTCCGCTCGGTCGAGGATCTCGTCGGCTACTTCGGACTTAAGCATCTGGGGCAGCGTGTCCGCACCGCCCGACTTGTCGATGATCGTCACGCGGTTCGTCTCGACCTCGAACCCGGCGCCCGGTTCGCTGGGGTCGTTGAGGACGATGAGGTGGGCGCCCTTCTCCTCCAGCTTGCGGCGCGCCGAATCTACCCCAGCTTCGCCAAGTTCGACGGCGAACGCAACAAGCACACAATCGTCGGGCGCGTTGCGGCCGGTCGTCGCCAGGAGATCGGGACACGGCTCGACGGCGATGGACTCGAGGCCACTGGCACGACGGATCTTGCCCTCCTGAGGTGCGGCCGGTTTGAAATCGGCCACGGCAGCAGCCATGAAGACCGCTGAAGCGTCGGTGAGCGCCTCGCCCAGCGTAACACCCATCTGCTCGGCCGTCTCCACCGTACGGACATCGGCAATCTCGGGTGGCGCCGGGACGTGAGAGGGCCCGGTGATCAGGACGACGTCGGCGCCGCGCCGCCAGGCGGCGGCGGCGATCGCGTGACCCATGCGGCCGGATGAACGGTTCCCTATGAAGCGCACCGAATCGACCGGCTCCCAGGTCGGGCCCGAGGTGACGACGACACGCTTGTCGCGCCAGCTGCCCTTCCGCTCCAGCATCCGGCCCACGTAGGCGAAGATGACGTCGGGCTCGACCAGCCGCCCCCAACCCTCCTCACCTTCCGCCAAACCGCCGAAGGCCGGACCCACGAGCTCGTGTCCGTAACCGCGCAGCGTCTCCAGGTTGGCCTGAGTCGCAGGGTGCTCGAACATCCGGGTGTTCATCGCCGGGGCGAGTAGCGCGCGGTGTGGTGCGGCCAGGAGGGTCGTCGTCAACAGGTCGTCGGCGATCCCTACGGCCAGCTTCGCCAGCAGGTTGGCGGTTGCGGGGGCGACCACGATCGCGTCCGCCCAGCGGCCCAAATCGATGTGCTGGAGCGAGCCATCCCAGAGCGACTGCAGAACGGGCCGACCCGTCAGACCCTCAAAAGTCGTGGGTCCGACGAACCGCGCTCCACTGCTTGTCAGGATGACTTGTACTTCAGAGCCCGCCTGGAGTAGCTGGCGCACCAGTTCCGCCGTCTTGTAGGCGGCGATCCCACCGGATACGCCAACCAGCACCCGCTTGTCGTCGAACGGGCGCATAGGCCTGGACTACGACCCCGGCCGGCGCCGCTTCACTAAACGGAACTCGATCGATCCGCCCGTCAGCTCCTTGAGAGCCCGGGTCGTCAGCTTCTCCGGCCCGTACGGGGAGTCACCGAGTCGGAGGGCGTTGATCTCGCGAGCATAGCAGGCCGCCACCAGCACACCCAGGTACTTGTTGCCGGCGGCCGTTTCAGCGATCTCGTTCGGGCTGAAAACCTTCATGCAAATCGTTGCCTCTAGACGGTTAGGCCTTGTGCGAACAGACAAACTTACTCGGACGACGCGTCCCGTGGAAGGGCCCGGTCAGGGGCACTCCCGCTCCAACCCCTCCTGCAGCTGACGGCGCAGCCCCGCGATCTCGGCACTGCGCCGGCTGAGCCGCTGGCGCTCTGCCCCGACGATGGTTCGGATCCGCTCGACCGCGTCGTCCAGCCGATCGTTGACCACCACGTACTGGAACTCATCGATACACTTGAGCTCGTTCTTCGCCGTCTCCAGCCGGCGACGCAAGCGCCCCTCGTCCTCACTCCCGCGTTGCCGCAGCCGTTCCATGAGCACCTCGAACGACGGCGGGAGCAGGAAGACCGCGACCGCATCCGAGAGCGCCTCGACGACCTGACGTGCCCCCTGGACGTCGATGTCGAGGATCAACAGGCGCCCCTGCCGGTCCGCCTCCTCGAGGTTCGCCCGCGGCGTGCCGTACAGCTCGCCGTGCACTTCGGCCCACTCGAGCAGTTCGTCGTTCCGGATCATCGAATCGAATTCGTCGCGCCCCACGAAACGATAGTCGACGCCCTCGCGCTCGCCCGGGCGAACCGAGCGCGTCGTGGCAGATACGGAGAAGCTGAAGTCGTCGGACTTCTCGACGAGCGCGCAGGCCACGGTCGTCTTGCCCGCACCGGACGGTGCGCAGATGGCAAGGGCGAAGCTCCTACTCATTCGACATTCTCGACTTGCTCGCGCAGCTTCTCGATCGCCGTCTTGATATCCACTGCCAGCCTGGCGATCTCTGCGTCGTTGGCCTTCGAGCCGATCGTGTTCGCCTCCCTGTGCATCTCCTGAACCCAGAAACCCAGCCGCTTGCCCGCCGGCTCTGTGCCACCGTCGTCCAGTAGCTGCTCGAACTGTGCCAAGTGCGATCGCAGCCGCACGACTTCCTCGTTTATGTCCCAGCGCTCGGCCAGGTAGGCTATTTCCCGCGCCAGCCGCTCCTCGTCGACCTGCGCATCGCCGCTCAGCTCGGCCACGGCCGCCCGCAACCGATCGCGTTCCTCGACCAGCCGCTCCGGAGCCCGTGTCCCTATCGCATCGAGGGCCTGGACCATCGCGCCGAGGGAATCCCGCAAGTCGGCGGCCAACGCTCTGCCTTCCTGCTCGCGCATCTCCGACACCATGGCCAGCGCGCCTCGCGTCGCCTGCGCGACCTCCTCGAAGGGCAGCAGTTCGAGCTCGTCCGGCGGCGACGTGAAGATGTCTCCGAATCGCGTCACGAGGCCGACGTCCACGTCGCCGACCAGCTTGTGACGCTCCTTTATGTCCTGCAGGGCGATCAGATAGGCGCCCAGCCGGTCGTGGTCGACCTGGACCGGGCGCACGACCCCGGGCCCCGGCCGGAAGGTCAGCCGGTAGTGCACGGAGCCTCGCGAGATACTCTCACGCAGGACCTGGGTGAGCTCGGCCTCCCAGCGCTCGGCGCCGCTGGGCAGGCGGAAGTGCGTGTGGAAGTGTCGGTGGTTGAGGGTGCGGATTTGCACGCTCACAAATCCGATCGCGCTCTCCCTCTGGACCTCACCGAACCCCGTCATGCTGCGGATCATGAGCATGCCTCCGTTGCACGGACCGCTTCGACTACCGCCGCGTGCTTACTATCGAGTGCCACGCGCCGGGTGTCAATTCAACCCGGATCCTGCACTGCACGGTCGAGACGATATGATGGCCCGCCATCCGGG
>JBDHHM010000136.1:0-5772 GCA_039589355.1 Gemmatimonadota bacterium
CGGAGAGCAGCAGCGCGCCGCCGACGGCCAGGTACCCGAGACTACTTATCATGACCCGCTCTCTGCTCCCTGCTCTTTGAACAGCTCACGGTAGTATTCCTTTTTGTCTTCACCATGCTGCGGCGCCCGGTACTCCTCCGAGTGCCGGACCATGAGGTTCGTCGCCCTGAAGACGCCGCTGCGAGCCAGGCTGCCTTCAACCACCGCCCCGATCGCTTCCTGCCGCTCTGCCGCCTCCAGGAACATCTGCGGCGGCACCCCCGAGCTTTCCACCTCGATGATCCCGCCCTCGTCCACCAACCGGAACTTCAGTTCCTGAGTTTCCGCATCCCAGCTGACGCTGCCCGGCTCCACCATGCCGCCCAGCCGGACCGACGTTCCGTACGCCGCATCACCCTCTGCCAACAGCTCGGTCGGCGTCCAGAAGTAAACCAGGCTGCTGCCCAGACCGCCAAAGGCAAAGTACCCGAACACAATAAGGACCACGCCGACGCCAACGGCCAAGGTGAGCTTCTTGTTCACGACAGACCCGCCTATTCGTTAGCCCGGGTGCCGGTAGCACACTCGGCCCGGCAGCCAGGCTGGTCCATTACTCAGTCGCTCCAACGGCTGTTTTTTGAGCCGCTATAAGTTACTAGTATCCGGCCAACTGGCTAGGTTTTCTCCGAAAGCCGCCGCCCCGGCAGCGCATCCCACTCCGCTAGCTGAGCTTAGGCCGCCAGAGCGGCCTGCGAACGGAAATATTTGCCAAAACTGTGCAAAAAGTATCCAGTTCCGGGGGTTGTCCCGGCTGGGGTAGTGGAACGTAAGTTCATATATAACAACATGTTATGTGCCATGGCACCAAGACACGAAGAGCGGAGTCTCGAGCGTCTTAGCCGGACAGGGAAAACGGCGGGGGAGGGCGACTCAGGGGCTCCGTTCTTTATTGAGGCTGTTTCTTCCGGCCCGTCCAGAACTCTGCTAGCCCCACGTTGGAAGAGGCCCTCGGCAACAAATCGCACATTCTCGCCTTCGCGAACGCCCCGTGGGCCCGGGGCGTTTCGCTTTATATTGTAGTGGGAATTCGGGAATCCATGACTCAACCCCCCTCTGCCCCGCCCCGAATCCTGCTCACCGGCAGGCCGGGCTGCGGCAAGACGACGGTCATTCAGCGTGCCGTGGAGCTGATCGGATCAGACCGCTGCGCCGGTTTCTACACCGAGGAGGTGCGGGAAAAGGGTCGGCGCGTCGGGTTTGATGTGGTGACACTGGACGGCCGGCGCGGGCCGCTGGCACGGGCGGGGGCTCGAGGTCCGAAGGTGAGCCGCTACGGGGTGGACCTGGCGTCGTTCGAGGAGCTGGGCGTGGAGACGCTGGAGCGTGCGCTAGAGGCCGGCGCGCGTGTGCTGATCGTTGACGAGATCGGGAAGATGGAGCTGTTCAGCGAGCGGTTCACGGCGCTGGTGGATCGGCTGCTCGGCCCATCCAGTGACAGGGCGGTTCTGGGCACCGTGCTGGCGGGCAGGCACCCGAAGGTCGATAGGCTGAGGCACCTGCAAGGATTGCAGATCATCGAGGTGGGGCCGGCGAACCGTGACGGATTGCCGCGGGAGCTAGGACGGACCTACCGGGAGTTTCTTGACGCGGGTGGGTGAGTCGAAGAGCTAGAACAACTCGACCCAGGCTCTGGGCCATACGGGTTGAGGCCGGGTCAGGTTCGACAGGCGAACGGCGCGTTCGGCGGCGCAGCGGCTCATGTAGACCCGGGGTACCGCTCCCGTGTAGATAACGTCGTCCATCACCCATCCGGTCCCGAAGAACTTGCTCGGACCACGCATGGTCAGGTCGTCGCGGACG
This sequence comes from Gemmatimonadota bacterium, assembly GCA_039589355.1. GTDB lineage: Bacteria > Gemmatimonadota > Gemmatimonadetes > Palauibacterales > KS3-K002. Next base: position 1,840 of record JBDHHM010000136.1, read on the forward strand.
AGTATGATGCCGTAGAACTTGAAGTTGCTCAACTCGATCCACCCTTCCACCACAAGGATCCCCTGGGCGCTCCCCGACTCGAGAATGAGGTTCCCGTTGACGTGGATGATCGGGAAGAACTTGAAGCACGGGTGATTCGGCTGGGTCGGCTCACCCCAATTCAGATTATGAGAGCGATCGCACTTGCCGTTGACGACCCTGGGGTCCAGGTCTGCCCCAGCAACGGTGAGAGTGTCGGTCGGATTGAACGTGAAGTCGGCCTCTGCCACGATCTCGGGGTAGCTGAGGTCGCCGATAGCGTCCGGGAACACGTTCTCCTGAAGTGATGAATCGACAATGTACCGGAAGGGAGAGCCGATGACGCGGGTCGTGTCGTCGATGAAGACATCCGAGTCGATTACGGCACCGACGGTGTCGATAGTAGAGATGCCGGCGCAAACGGAGTCCGGCCAGGGCCCGTTGCCACCCGTGGGGCTCGTATTAAAGCCCGACACGATCTCCTGGTTGCCGCCCGTGAAATCCATGTCTTCGCCGCCCACCGTGACCGCCGCCTGGCAGCAGAGTCTCGGGTAGCGCGAGCGAACGACCATGGCCTGACGCCGCTCGCCGAGGCTGGGGCCGCGTGGGCGCCCTATCGCCTCGATGTAGAAGTAGCGCTTCAGCGAGTCGGCGGCGCGCCCGACGCGAACAATCCTGGCCGTGTAGCTGCCGCCGCCCTCGAGGGTGACCGGGCTCAAGTTGAGGGTATCGCCGGGATCGAGGGCGAAGTAGACGTCAGGATCCCAGTCGTTCAGCACCTCGCGGATGCCCGCTTCGCCGGCGTAGAAGCTGGTGGTGAGGCTTCGCATGCCGCGCCCGATCTGGAATTCCTGGGAGGCGCTGTAGTAGCCGCCGGCGACGACGGCGGCCAGCAACACGAGGGCAAAGATGGCCATCGCCAGAGCGAAGCCGCTGTCCTGCCTGAGACGAGCGGGAAGGCGGGTCGATAAACGCTTGGGTTCAGCCATCGTTTCGCAGGTAGGTGCTGGTGCTGAGCGTTCGGTAGTCGGGCTCATCTAACGAGCGATAAGTCGGCGCACGGACCTGGATGTCGACCCGAGCCACATTCAGGCTGTTCGTGGTCGGCGCGCCCACGGCGTCGTAATACGTCAGCACCAGTCCGCCCGAGTCGGCCGGTGCCAGGGGACCGGCGACCGGCACATAATTCGCCGCCGCACGCTCCCTGCGCCCCAGCCAATAGCGCCCATCGCTCTCCTGATACAGACCGTAGACGTAAGGCTGAAAGAGCCGAACCGGTGCACCGATCCAAACGCCGCCCAGCGAGCCATTTATAGTGGCCGACAGTTCGGCCGGGTCGCTCCAGGCACAGGCCGGCCCGGAAGTGGACAGACCGGTGACGTGGAGCGCGCGCCAGGCATCGTCGCCGTCGCCCAGGCCGTTCTCGACGAAGACCAGAATCGAATCCGCGTTGGCCAGGTTGAAGTGGCCCGACACCTCGGTCAGCGAGAGCTGGCTGGCGCCGACGTTGACGGCGCAGGCAACGGCGAAACCGACGGTAGAGCGGATCACGACGCTGTCGGGCCCGATGGCGAAGAGATCGCCGCCCGTCGCACTGGCATCGCGGAACTCGGAAGCGAGGATGGTCGTTGAGGCGCGCATGGCGTGCCGTGCGTCGAGAATTCGAGCCTGCCTGGCGTAGAACTTCTTTTGTGCGGAAAGCGCTCGCAGAGTCCCTGCCACCACCATCCCCGTGAGGGTCATGGCGACGAGAACCTCGATGAGGGTGAACCCCCGACGAGGGGGAACGGGCCGGAGCTTCATCGCGGGATATAGATAACTACCGTGTCCGCTACCGTTCCTTCCTTCTTGAGCGGAATCGTGGCGGAGAGAACCACCCTCTTCGGGTTGCCGCCCTGGACCTCCCACCTGAGCGTGTAGGGGCCGGACGTGAGACTATCTGTCTGGACGAGGTCGTACGGCGTCGCCTTGAGCTTCTCCGCCCGCTCGGTTATGAGCATCGATACTTCCGTATCGCGGCCGCCTATCCAAAGCTCGGTCGAGGCCAGGCCCACGGCGGTAGCGAAACCGACCACCCCGATGGCAATGATCACCACCGAGATAAGCAGCTCGGTAATCGTGAAGCCGGACTCTCCCTGAACAGCGCGCATTCAGCTCCTCAACGACGAACGATCGTACCGCCTAGAGACAGCTGTACCGTATCGACTCGATCCCAACGCGAGAACGTAATCATGGCATCGTGGGTGTCGCAGGCGCCACCCGAGTAGGCCAAGCCCCGTGCATCGAAGCAGAGTGTATCCTTGTTCGAGAACATCGTCACTCCGCTGTACTCCGTGCTCAGGTGCACTATACGGCCGATCGTGTCGGCCAACATCGCACCGGGCACGCCCGTGTCCACCTCCACCCAGAACTGACCCTGATCCGCTCGGATGTGCAACCGGCCCTCGCGACCGTACTGGACTGCCGCCGCCCGCGCCCGCGCGTAGGTATTGGCAAAAGCATTACCCGCGCTGCCAACCTTGAACCTACCGGTAACAGCTGACGCCAGCGGTAGGCTTATGCCCAACAGCACGGCGATTACCAGCATGGCCATTGCTAGCTCGAGCAAGGTGATACCGCGGCAGCAATCGAGCCGGCGGGAGGGATGTTCCGCTACCGCGGAACGGCGCCGGCACATAGGTCGGTCGCACTTCAAGTTGGCGAAAACTCCTCCCGAGAGCAAGGCCTGCGTCCTAAGTTACAATTTTACAACGCCTTCCCCATCCGTTTCCGGGGCGCGCCTGCTGCCCCAGGCCCAAAACGGGGATAGAAAGCCCCGCAACGCTCGCCGCGCCTTTTCCATAAAGCTAGCTCTAGCTCTGTTCTAGCGCCGGCGGGGCGCGCAGCGGGGATGGAGGCGCCGGTGGGATTCGAACCCACGAATAGGGGCTTTGCAGGCCCCCGCCTTAGTCCACTTGGCTACGGCGCCCTCTACTCCTGCTAACAAACTAGGCGTCCGCGGCGCCGTGTCAATTTAGTCCCTCTCTGTCCCGGCGCGGTGGCCGGGGTCATATTACCGTCCGTCACGCCCAGGGGAGTCAGGGCGCTTCTGAGCGACTTTCCCATGAACGGAACGAGGGAACTGTGAGCGTGGTCCGGCGACGAGGTCGGGTGATGAGGAGGCGGTGCGGTGGCCTGGCGCTGGCCGCCGCGCTCCTCGTGCCGCCGCAACTCGACGCCCAGTGGTTCGACGCACAGTTCCCCCGGCGCGGCGAGCTGCAGGTGGGGCTGGCGGGGCAGAACCTGACCGTCGATCATCGTTTCACGCCCGACGGTTCGGTGCAGCCACTGACCGAGATGTTCACCGCCGTGCTGGATTCGCGGCTCGTCCCGCCGCTGGACAGCCTGGACCTAGCCCTGATCGACCTCTTCCCCACCCTCGGGCTGGCGGACCCGGAGGGTAGCACGCTGGGCCCGCTGCAGTACGACGTTCTGTTCGAGCGGACGCGAGCCCCGATCAGCATCAGCTTCGCTCCGACTCGCTGGCTGGCGGTCTTCACCGTTGTCCCCCTCGTGAAGACTGTGTCGTACAGCTACGAGCAGCTCGACACGCTGGCAGTCAACTCGGGCTTTCAGGCGACAGCTTTCAACGGCGATCCTGACTCCTTCTTCGCCGGGCTGGGCGCCGGGATAGCGACGCTCGAGTCGATGGTGGCGGCCGATACGCTGCCGCCGGCCGCGCAGGCGGAAGCTGAGGCGCTGCTGGCGGACGCGCGGGCTATCGAGACGGGCCTACTGGACCTGGGCGAGCTGTCGTACGTGCCGACCGATTCGGGGTCGAACGGGACCGCGCTCGCCGGGTTCTACGAGACGGTGCGAGGCGGTTTCGAGGGCTTCGAGCTGGATCTGCCGACGCTGGCGCTGGCGCGGCCGATC
>JBDHHM010000137.1:0-5169 GCA_039589355.1 Gemmatimonadota bacterium
CGATGGCTAGTGCGATGGCGATCTTGATCGCGGCTCCCGAAGCCCGTCCGAGGACCGCACCCCAACCGGCTCCCAGGGTCTCTTTGATGTCGGTGCCCGGGGAGTGCTGCAACACGACGGCGCCGACGAACGCGCCGACGAACGCGCCGATGATGTTACCGACTACGGGGGCCGGCGTGCCCACCACCGCTCCGACGAGACCACCGAGGAAGGCGCCCCAGCCAGCGCGGTTCGAGCCGCCGTACTTCTTCGCGAAGCGGAACCCGAGCCAGGCCTCCGCCGCCTCGGCCACCACTCCCAGGACGACAACGGCGGCGAGCGTCGTCCAGCCGACCTGCTCGAAGTGGCCCAGCGCTGCGTAGCCGACCAGCGCTACGACCATGAGCCAGAGCCCCGGCAGGCCGAACGGAATGAGCACCAAGCCGACGACGAAGGCGAGGATCAAGATCACCAGTGGGATAAGTTCAGTCATCGCCTCCACCCTGCAGCAGTCGGGCGCGACTCAGTTCGCTTCGGACCTGCGCGCGGCCCTTCTCGTCCAGCGGTCTGAGCGGCGCACGCGGCGCGCCACCCACATAGCCCAGGAGATCCAACGCGTACTTGACACCGGCGACGCCGAGGTCGCGCACGATCTTCGTGTGTGGCGACGAGATCCGACCCTGCGCCGCGCCGGCCTGGCCCGCCTCGTCCGCCCGATACTTCTCATACACCTCCACGGCGAGCCGCGGCGCCAGGCAGCCGATGGCAACGATGCCGCCCGCCGCACCCATCTCCAGAGCGGCGTACAGTTTGGAGCCCGCCCCGACCATGACCTGGCACTCCTCGGGTGCCGCGTCGAGCAGCGCACCCAGAATCTTCAGGTCGCCGGTCGAATCTTTGATCCCGGCGACGTTGGGGTGGGCGCCAAGCTCAGCCAGCAGACCCGGCGTGATATCGACCGGCACGAACTGCGGCACGTTATAGAGGATGACGGGGATGGGGATCGAATCGGCAACCGTCTCGTAGTGGCGCCGCACCGTCTCCGGGTCCATCCGCCCGCGGTAGTAACTGGGCGCCCGAACCAGGACCGCGTCGGCGCCCACCTCCGCCACGGCGCTCGCCGCCCGCACAGTCGCCCGCGTCGATTCCGCGCCAGTCCCCGCGATGAGGATCTTCTCCGGCGGTACGATGTCCCGCGCCCACTCGACCATCTGGACGATCTCGCCCTCATCGAGGAGCGGCGCCTCGCCGGTCGAGCCGGCGATCACGAAACCGTGGGCGCCCGCTCTCAACCAGGCGCGCAGGTTGTCACGAAAAGAGACCGGTGCGACCTCGCCGGTCGCCTCGTCGAACGGCGTGGTTACCGGCAGGATAACGCCTGCAAGCTTCAAATCAGCCCCTGAACCAGTTGGTCATCACCCAGCGTCTTCAAGCGCAGCTCGAAGTCGGCCGGGTTCGTCGCAGCGTTCTTCGCCGTCTCGTAATCCACCTGGCCCGATTTGACCAGGTCCATCAGGTGTTGGTCGAACGTCTGCATCCCGTACTGCGAACGACCCTCCTCCATATGCTGCCGGATCTCGGAAAACCTCTCGGGCTGAAGGATGCAGTCGCGAATCGCGCCGGTCACCACCATCACCTCCGCCGCCAGTACGCGCCCGCTCTCGTCGGCCCTAGGCAGCAGGCGCTGCGAGATGACCGCCGCCAGCGACTCCGCCAGCCGCACCCTCAACATCTCCTGCTCTTCCGGCGGAAACACCGAGATCGTTCGGCTGATCGTCGTCGCCGCGTCCGGCGTGTGCAGGGTCGAGATCACCAGGTGCCCCGTCTCGGTCGCCTTGATCGCCGTGTCGATCGTCTCGGTATCACGCATCTCACCGATCAGGATCACGTCCGGGTCCTCACGCAGCGCGGCCCGCAGTCCCGTCTGGAACGAGCTTGTATCGGTGCCCACCTCGCGCTGAGTGATCGAGCAATTGATATCGCGATGCAGGTACTCGATCGGATTCTCGAGCGTGATCACGTGACGCTTGAAGTTCTGGTTGATGTAGTTGATCATCGCCGCCTGCGTCGTCGTCTTACCCGACCCGGTGACGCCCGTGACCAGTACGAGCCCGCGCGGCGATGACGAGACATCGGGCAATACGTTGGGCAGGCCAAGCTCATCGAACTTGGGGATCTCTACCGGGATAATCCGCAGCACGATCATGAAGCTGCCGCGCTGCTTCAAGATGTTGACGCGGAAGCGGCCGAGACCCGGCACGCCCCAGGCGCAGTCGTAATCTGTGATCCGGTCGATGTTGTTGCGATCGCGCTCGTTCGGGATGAGGCGCATCGCGACCTCGCGCGTCTGCTCGGGCGTGAGCAGCTGCTTCGTCATCGGAACCAGCTCGCCGTGAATTCGCGCCCGGAACACATCGCCCGCCTTGATATGCAGATCGCTGGCACCGCGCTCGATCGCCGTCCTGAGTATCTTCTCCATAACCCGCTCCTAATAACCCGCCTGCTTGTCCACCACGTTGAGCAGAGGCTCCCCGGCCAGATAGCGCCGCGTGTTCTCGAGGATGAGCTCCGTCTCGCGTTCCCAGAAGCGCGGGCTGACCCCACCGAGGTGCGGGGTCAGGCAGACGTTGTCGAGCTCCCACAAGGGGCTGTCCTCGGGGAGCGGCTCGACCCGGTAAACGTCGAGGCCGGCGCCGCGGATCGAGCCCGCCTGCAGCGCCTCGATCAGAGTCTCCTCATCGACGATCCGTCCGCGCGCCACGTTGATGAGCACCGCACTTTCCTTCATAACGGCGAGCTCTGCCGCACCGATCAGCCCATCGGTCTCCCGCGTGTGCGGGACGGCTACTACCACATAATCGCTACCCGCGAGGAGCATGGTGAGGTCCTCGGGCCGAAACATGCGGTCGACGGCCTCTGGCGCGCCTGCCTGCGGGTCCCGGTCGATCGCCCACACTTGCATGCCGAGACCCTTCGCTCGCTTCCCTACCTCACGGCCTACGCCGCCGAACCCGATGATCCCTACCACGGAATCGACCAGCTCGCCCACCAGGCTCGGCGAGCAGGCGATCCGGTCACGATCCCACAGTCGCCCCACCCGCCGACTCGCCTCCACCTGATCGAACGCGCGGGCGAAGTAGAACATCATCGCCACCGCTTGCTCGGCCACCGGAACGCCGTGGGTGCCGGCCGAGTTCGTGAAAATCACATCGCTCTCCAGCATCTCAGGGTAGAGCGAACCGCCGACGCCCGCCGCGCCCGAGTGGACCCAGCGTATATCCTTACCCGTAGCCAGCACATCGCGCGGAATCCCAAAGCCGCAGTAAACCTCAGCGCCCTCGAGCGCCGCCAACACCGCAGGGCTGACACTCGACGGGCCGTCACCGGAACCATCAACTTCCTCCATCACCCGAATAACTTCCCAGCCCGGCGGGAGGACGGCGCGAATCCTCTCCGCAACCTCCTCGGGCATGCGCCAGAGGTGATAACGGGAGGAGTACATATCGATGACGAAACGGCGGGGAGAAGGGGGAGTCATGTTCGAGCCGTCGGGACGACCTCTCATATTATAATGCCGGTCGCAGTCTCATGTTGAGGGGTGTCAGCGTACCGTAATCTTTCTTACACCCTCCATCGACGCCAGCTCGCGTAACGCCGCATCACGGGCTCGGCCGCGGCCCACAATCTCGTACGCGGCCCGAAACCGTTCCCTTTGTTTCTCGAGTTTCTCCGGCATGGCGCGCAGCCCGTGCCCCTCGATGTGGGCGACGACTCGCTCGAGGACTTCCGCGTCGGGATCGGTGGTCACCTCGAGGGTGACGGCGGTGCGGCGCCGGAAGAGGAAGCCCTCGATCCGGCCGAGGAAGACGAGGGTCAGGGCGACGAGTGCGGTGGTGCCGACCGCCTCGACGTATGCGTGAGCGCCCACGGCGAGGCCGACGGCGGCCACGACCCAGAGGGTGGCCGCCGTCGTGAGACCGACCACGCTACCACGATGGACCAGGATCGTCCCGGCGCCGATGAAGCCGATCCCCGAGACGACCTGCGCGGCGATGCGACCGGGGTCCGCCGGCCCGACCGTGGCGGCGCTCGCCACCGCCTGCGAGACATCCATCAAGAGAGTCGCGCCGACGCAGATCAGGATGTTGGTCCTGAGTCCTGCCGGCTTGCCCGAGAGCTCGCGCTCGAGGCCGACGATGCCGCCCAGGAAGGCAGCCAGGACCAGCCTGCCCATCAGGCCCAGCCTCATCGTTTCGATCCAGGTCGGGTCAAACCAGTCCAACGTTCCCTGCCCTCCTACTCGACTTTCGCTTTCGCCGGCTCTGTAGCCGGGCCCAGACCCATTCGCCGGTGCACCTCGGTCATCGTGTCGGCGGCGACGGCCCGGGCGTGCTCGGCGCCGGACCGGAGAACTTCGATGACATCCTCGGGCTTTTCCATCAGCTCTTCCGCGCGCTCACGAATCGGTCGCAGCGCCTCTACGATGTTCTCGGTGAGGCGACGCTTGCACTCGATGCAGCCGATGCCCGCGGTGCGGCAGCCCTCGTCGGCCCAGGCGATGTCCTGCTCGCCGGAGAAGTGACGATGCAGGGTGAACAGATTGCAGACGTTCGGGTTGCCCGGATCGTTGCGCCGCTTCCGCTGGGGGTCGGTGATGGCCGGGCGGATCTTCTCCCAGATCTCGTCCGGCGAGTCCAACAGGGCGATGGTGTTGTCCAGCGACTTCGACATCTTCGCCTGGCCGTCGAGCCCGAGGACCCGGCGGACCTTGCCTACGAGCGCCTGTGGCTCCGGGAAGTATTCGCCGAACCGGCCGTTCCACTTGCGGGCGATCTCGCGCGTCAGCTCGACGTGCTGGACCTGGTCCTCGCCGACCGGCACCGCCTTGGCGTGATAGAGGAGGATGTCGGCGGCCTGGAGGACCGGGTAGTTGAGCAGGCCAGCCAGCACCGACTCCTGGCGCGCCGACTTGTCCTTGTACTGGGTCATCCGCTCCAGCTCACCCAGCGGCGTCACGGTCGTGAAGACCCAGGCCAGTTCGCTATGTTCGGGGACGTCCGACTGGACGAAGATCGTGCACTTCTCGGGGTCGAGCCCCGCGGCGAGCAGGCCGAGCGCCAGATCGAAGATCTGTTGCGGCAACTCCTCCGGCTCGAACTGCTGGGTGATGGCGTGCAGATCGACGATGCA
>JBDHHM010000138.1:0-9453 GCA_039589355.1 Gemmatimonadota bacterium
GGTGCAGGTCGAGTAGTCGTCGTATCCCCCCGCAGCTGCGCAGTCCGACCCTGACACGTGAAACCACCAATCATCGGAACGAAGAGTGGTGTCCCTGTCATTGTTCGTATCGAGGAACAGCTCCGGTGCAAGAAAGATGTCTTCATTCGTGCGTTCAAACACGTACGCCGCTTGGAAGCTGCCGCCGTCGTGCATCAGCCACACGTTTGCCCGGACGGAGTCCCCAAGGACGTCCTCGAAAGAGAACGTCACGAGCTCTGCGGCGGCCCACTCGCCGGGTGAGAACTCACCGTCGATAGTGGCCCGGGGACCGAAGGGGATCGGGAGTGGATCCAGATTGATGGAGGTCCCCTCTTCAATGAGCGAGATACTGGCGATGGCTGCCGTGATACCCCAGAGGGGAAGAAAAAGGAATCCCGGTCCGGTTTTGACCATCCGAGATACTCCTCCATGATGTCCATGTAGTTCTCTTCTAGAGTACGAGATGCTGATCCCCAGTTCCCGCTGAGTAGTCGTGTTCTTGACTCCCTCTGCAACCCAGCTAGCAGTGACCGAGAATCACTCGTACCTCAGTGTCTCCATCGGATCGACCCGTGTCGCACGCAGGGCCGGGGCCACCGAAGCCGCGACCCCGGTGGCGGTCAGGACGAGGGCGATGAGCGTGTAAATCCTCCAGTCCCACGGGTTCGCATCGTACAGGACCTCGCTCATCGCCGGCGCTAGTAACGCTGCGAGCGCCACCCCGATGGCGAGCCCGAGGGCCAGCTGGATCAGGCCATTCTTCGCCGTGAGCCAGAGGATGCGCCGCGCGTCGGCGCCCAGGGCCATCCTGATTCCGATCTCCCGGGTGCGGCACCGGACGAGGAATGCCATCACGCCGTAGAGACCGACGGTCGCGAGTACAAGGCCGGCCAGGCCGAAGACCACGAAGAGTACGGCCACAGTGCGTTCGGGCGCTGTGGCTTCATGGATGAGGCGGTCGAGCGAGTCGACCTCATAGATGGGCAGGTTGGGATCGATCGCCGCGACCTCTTCGCGGACCATGGGGACGAGGGCGAGGGGATCGCCCGCGGCGCGCAGCAGGACACTCATGGTGCGCCGCGTGGCTTGTGAGAAGGGCAGATAGATGCCTTCTGAACCGCTCTCGCGTCGGCGGGCCATCGCCAGGTCGGGTGCGACGCCGACGATCGTGCGCCAGGGGCTCTCCGAATCGAGCCAGCCCAACTTGATCCGCCGGCCTAGAGGATCCTGGCCGGGGAAGTAGAGCCGGGCGAACCTCTGATTGACGATCGCTACCGGTTCGCTCTCGGCGTGATCGGCGGCCGAGAATCCGCGGCCCGCCAGGAGCCGGACATCGAGAGTGCGGAAGAAATCGTCACTGATCACCGCGTACACGGCCCAGGGCAGGTCCTGATTACGGTCGTAGCTTTCGCCCTCCATCTGGAAGCGGCGCGTATAATAGTTGTCGCCCGGCGGCCACAAAACGGTGGCGGCGGAAATTACCTCGGGGCGACTCTCCAGGCGCTGGAGCACCTCGCCGTAGAATCGGTCGATGGCTAGGTCGTCCGGGTAGTCTACGGAACGTAGCTGGATCCGTGCCGTGAACACGTCCTCGGTGGCGAACTCGAGCTCGCTGGCCGTCTGGATCGCCACCCCCTTCACCATCAGTCCGGCCACCGTCAGCAGCCCGCACGATAGAGCGACCTCGGCGACGACCAGCGTGCGACTGAAACGACTCAGGCGCAGGCTGGAGCTGCGGGTCGTGTCCTTGAGCACCTCGTTCATCTCGACGCCCGTCGCCTTGAGGGCAGGTCCCAGGCCGGCGAGTATCGTCGCGGCCAGGATGAGGGCGAAGCAGAATGCGAGCACTGTCGGGTCGATCGCGACCCACATCCAGTAGAACGGAATCTGGTTAGCCATCGCCCGGTTAGCGAGCGTGACGCCCAGCTGGGCGAGTCCGATTCCCAGCGCGCCGCCCAACGCCGCGATGGCGAGCGCCTCGGCGAGGTTTTGGGTGATTAGCGCACCGCGGCTGGCGCCCAACGCCGCTCGGATCGCTACCTCTCGACTTCGTGACGCGGCACGCGCCAAGAGAAGATTCGCCACGTTGGCGCAGGCGACGAGCAACACGAAGGCGACGACGGCTACCATGATGTTCATCAGCAACGCGTCGCGCTTCTCGACGATGTGCTCCTTATAAGAGGCGACACTCGTGCCTGTGCCTTCGTAGCTCTCGGGGTGCGCGAGCTCTAGACGGCGGGCGAGCGCCGCGAACTCCGCTCGCGTCGCCTCCAGCTGAACGCCATCTCTCAGGCGCCCGAAGGCACGTATGTAGCGGTTACCGCTCGGCTCCGCCGAACGATCGAGCTCGAGTGGGATCCAGAGTGCCTGCTGGTAGGGGAACTGGAAGTCCTCGGGCATGACGCCGACGACGGTCCGCTGCCGCCCGTTCACTCGGACGGTTCTACCGGCGATCGCCGGATCGCCGCCGTAGCGTTCCTGCCAGAGCCGGTGGCCGAGCACGACGATCGGCTCGGCGCCGGGGCGCTCGTCTTCTGGAAGGAAGCCCCTGCCCAAGGCAGGTCGCACCCTGAGCGTCTGGAAGGCGTTGGCGGTGACCGCCGAGGCGTGGACGCGCTGGGGACGGCTCTCCGTACCGGCCAGATCCATATCGTAGTCGTCGAACCCGGCCAGCCCTTCCAGCGTGGTCTGCGCCTCGCGCCAGTTCTGGAATTCGTGAGCGTTCAACAGGACGTCGAACCTGTTCCGGGCGACCTGGTCTCGGAATACGTAGACCAGGCGGTCAGGCTCGTGGAAAGGCAGATCGCGCAGCAGGCCGTGGGTGATGCTGAAGATCGTCGTCGTCGAGCCGATCCCCAGGGCGATGGCCACCGTGGCGAAGATCGCGAGGCCCGGAGCCTTGGCTAACAGCCGGAACCCGTTGCGAAGCTCTCTGAGCAAGCTGTGCATGTCAGCGATCCCGGTAGGTGGGGCCAACCACAACTACCCTACGCGGCAGCCAGGAGGCCTGTTTCGGAGGGAACCGCGCGCCCTCGCTGCCATTGCCGCTCAGGAGTTTGCGGAATCGATGCTGCGACCACTGGACGACCCGGACGCCCGGGTCCGGAACACGCGCGCCTAGGCCGTATCCAAATAGCGGTGATTGCAGTGGTCGTGCCCCTGCATCAGGGTCCTATTGCGCTCCATCTTCAGGTTCGGGTTGAACGCCGTGGGCCAGTAGTAGTCCATATTGCACACCGCGGCGTGCCCGATCTCTCCGCCGAGGCCGGCTGCCTGGAAGCTCTCGGCTATGCAGCACTCGGTGACCCGCAGTCCGAAGGCCTTCTCGGTGTCCTCCACGACCTCGTGTGTCAGTATCTCAGAATACCTCGGTGGCCGGAACTGGCTCACGAAGGTCTGGAAACTGGTGTCGGGCGCTCTCTCTGCCTGCATCCCCCCAATGCTTCGGCCGTGCTCGGCTGAGGTGAGATTCAGCAGACGGATGGACTCCGTTTCCCCTAGCTCTTCCTGAACCGTCCTGATGAAGCGAAAGAGACTTCTGTTGTTGCGCTCGGACTGTTGTCTTTCAGACATGGTCAGGTCTTGAGGGACGTCGAACTTATGTTGATCCTGCTCCTGCGGGGCACCATCGCAGATCCCCACGCTCGGCAGCTTGCAGAGGCCCAGCCACGCCATCGCACATGCCGGGACCGTCCGAGTCAGAAGTTCCCGACGATCGAGATTGAACTCGTTGCCACTGGCCATGGTGTCCTTCCCGGTTCAAGGATATGCATAATTCGACTATTAACGGTACCTACGGTCTTTGTACAAGAAACGTTCCATGGCAGCCGCGGCACGTGCGACGGGTTAGGTACTGAGATTCTCGTGTGCGGCGCTGTGCGATCGGCGGCGGCCGGTCGGGGAATCCGTCCGGTTGCGGGACACTCGAATCCCACAGCCGGACGGAGTCGTGAGGTTGGGCTATTCGTATGCGAGCGCGTCGGCGGTGGTGATGGTGGTGGCGGTGCGGGCGGGATAGAGCGTGGCGATCGCGGCAACGATGGAGACCACCGCCAGCCACCCGACCACGGCTCCCGGCGCGGGTACGAGAACAAGCGGGGCCTGGAACATGATCAGCCCGAACGCATCCGTGACCAGACGGCTCATGGGAAGCGAGATCGGCACGGCGATCGCCCAGCTCAGGAGACCGATCGTGAGGCCCTCCACCAGAACGATTCGGTAGATCGCGCCGTTCGCCGCACCGATGGCGCGCATGACCCCGATCTCGCGAGTGCGCTCCATCACCGCGAGGCTCATGGTGGTGGCCAGGCCCAACCCGCCCACCGCCACGATCAACACTGCCATCGCCAGCAGGAGGCCGGAGACCATGAGGAAGTGATCCTCGAGCGCACTCCGGGTGGTGGCGATGCGCTGGCTTACCTGTACCTCGAATCCCGCCCGCTGCAGTGTCCGCTCGATCCGCCGTTGCACGTCGCCGGGTGAGGCGGACGGACCGGGGGCGGTGACCACCGCCGCCCGACCCGCGAGTCCCGGCCGGCCGGCCGCGGCATTCACCCGCTCGCGGCTCGCGTAGGCCAGCGGCGCCATGGGTGACGACTTGACGACGCCGACCACTGTCCACTCCGTCCGCGAACCCCGGACGTCCAGCGTCACCTTACGGCCCACAACGAGGTTCGGGTCGAGCTGGCGGAGCCGGGTGTTCACCACCAGGGCCGTCGAGTCTCCTGGTTGGAGCCACCGTCCCTCCAGTGCGGCATACGGTGCCAAACGGCTCTGGGGTGGGAGCCCGATCACGGTGAACGGGTCGCTCGTGATGCGGTCCGGCCCGACCGACGCCGCGCGGGCGGCAGTCCAGGCCTCGGCGTTCAGTACCTCGGGGATCGTCTCGAGCCCCGCCTCGATTTCTTCCACGGAGTAGGGTTCCGCGAAGCCGACCGCCAGGTCGTACTGCAGCGGATCGAACGCCGCCGCCACCACGCCCCGTATCGAGGCGCGAAGATTGAGTGCGCCCAGGAACACCGCGCCGCCCACCGCGAGGGTCAGCAGGGTGAGCGCCATGCGGAACCGTCGACGGAACGCGTTCCGCAGCGAGAGCAGCACCGGCCGCGTGGCACCGTGGCACCGCCCAGCCGGGCCAGCAGTCGGTCCGTCACCCCGCGGCCGTGGGACCCGTCTTCGATTCCGTAGTCGCGGATGGCGCGGGCTACCGTGATCCGGCTTCCGCGCATGACCGGGCCGGCGGCGGCAGCCACCGGAATGAGCAGGGCCACCCCGAGTTGCAGGGAGAGCAGCGGCAGCGGGATGGGATAGCCGGTGACATCGAAGTTGAGAAGGCCCGCTGCGAAATTGGCGTAGGCCCGGCCGATGATCGCGGCCAGCGGCAGTGAGGGCAGGGCCGCGGCCAGGCCCAGCAGCAGTGCGAGGCGGAGGTAGAGACCGGCGACCTGGGACGGGCGGGCTCCCACCGCCTTCATCATCCCGATCTCGCGGACCTGGCCGGCCATGATGGTCGTGATGAGGCTGAACACGAGGAGCCCGCTCAATCCGAGGGCCAGCAGACCGAACGCCGCCTGCGTGTAGAAGAGCGAGTCCATCTGCGCGGCGTGGATGTGGCGGCCCGGTTCCGGCACTGACACCTCGTGCACCGGATGCCCCTCCTCTTCCAGCACGGCACGCGCGGCGGCCGCGAGCCGGCGGGCGTGTGCGTGGTCCATGCGGTCTGCTGTTGCGGTGATCCGCAGCTCGTCGAGGTGCGGAGAGCCGCCGAGCGCGGTGAGGGTCGCGCGGGTGCCGTAGCCATAGACCACGTGTTCCATCCAGCCGGGAGCCAGGCCCGGGTCGCGGGCGATGCCGCTCACCCTGACCGGCGTGGGCTCGCCGGTGCCGAGCGTTACCGGCAGCTCGTCGCCCACCGCCACCGGGGCCAGGGGTAACGAGGACTGTTCGATGACCAGCTCGCCGGAATCCGGTGGCCATGAGCCGGCCTCCGGCGTAACCCGGCCGATCTTCAGGTCGCCCGGATCTCCCGGCACGAACAGTACGAGGGTCGTCCAATCGTCACCGATCCGGACGCGGCCTCGCACAGTCCGCCGCGCCTCGGCGCGCTCGATGCCGGACAGTTGGCCGATGCGCTCCAGTAAGGCGGCGTCGATCGAGTCGGTGTAGAGCGTGGCCGCCGGCGGATTGGTGGCGAGGTAGCCTTCGCGGGTCGCCCGGCGGAGCAGGGACCACGTGTTGAGCACCGACCCCGCGCCCGTGATGCCCAGCGCTATCGCCGCGATCACCAGCACGGTGCGGCCGCGGTGCAGCCGGAGTTCGCGGGCGACTTTTTTCCAGCGCGTGCTCATCATAACCGCGCCTCAGCGGGCACGATCTCGCCGTCGTGGAGCGTGACGGTGCGGGACACGTGGCGCGTGGCCGCCTGCTCGTGCGTTACCATTACCACCGTCTTTCCGTCGTGGACCAGACCGGCAAACAGTTCGAACATCGCCCGCGAGGTGCGCGAGTCGAGGTTGCCTGTCGGTTCGTCCGCCACGATGATCGGCGGGTCGTTGGCCAGCGCCCGCGCAATCGCCACGCGCTGTCTTTGTCCCCCGGAGAGTGTATCCGGCAGCTTGTCCGCCTGATCCGCCACGCCCGTCCGCTCTAGCAGTGCCCGGGCCCGGGCCGAGCGTTCCCTTCCGGGCCAGGTCCCGCAGAAATCCATCGGGAGCATCACGTTTTCCACCGCGGTCAGGGTGGGCAGCAGCTGGAAGAACTGGAACACCACTCCCACCGTGTGGCCACGCCAGGTGGAGAGCTGGCTCTCGGGCAAAGTGTGCACGGCGGTGTCGCCCACGCGTACTTCCCCTGCGGTAGGCCGGTCGATCCCCGCCACCAGGTTCAGGAGCGTGGACTTCCCGCTCCCCGACTCACCCACCACGGCCACGAACTCGCCGGGCGCGATCTTGAGGTCCACCGCGCGGAGAGCCGGGCACGGCCCCGCGCCGGAGTCGTAGATTTTGTCCACCTTCCGGAGCTCGATGTGAGTGTGGGTTCTACCAGGATCGATCGCTGCGCTCATTTGGCACGAATCGCTTTCATCAAGAGGTCGAACATCCCTTCCGCCCGCTCCGCCACCTCCTCGTGCGGCCGCTTCACTACCTCCGGGGCCGAGAAGTACTCGGCGAAGGCCTCCACCATCAGCCGGGCCGTCCGGGCCGCGTCCTCCACCTCAAACGCCCCGCTGCGGCACCCCTCCCGGAGCACGGTGGCCGCACTCTCCGTCATCAGGTCGAAGATCTCGCGCCGAGTGTCCGCCGCCGCGCGGCCGAGATAGCGAAGGTGCAGGGCGCCGGACAGCAGCTCGAATACCGCCTGGTCCTCACGCACGATCCGGCTGAAGGCCGTCACGTGCTCGACGATGATCCCGTGGAGCTTCGCCTGCGGCGACAGATTGCCGGCCTCGATCGCCGCATTCCGCTGGGCCACATGGGTACGCCACTTCTCCTCGACCGAGAGGATCAGGGCCTCCTTGTTCTCGAACTCCAGGTATATGGAACCCACGCTCACGCCGGCCTCCCGGGCCAGGTCCTTCATACTCACCCGGTCCAGGCCGAATCGGGCGACGAGGCGCTCGAAGGCCTGGAGGATTTCCTGGCGGCGGTCGGGTTTCTGAACGCTTGAAGGCATCGTTCATAATGTCGCAGCCAGGCCGACCCATGTCAAGGCTGCGAGGGAAGGCGGCCTACGACGGACCAGGACCGACGAGGGCGGATGGGGTTAGGGAGCGGAATCGGACGGTGCGGCCCATGCGGGTGCGGAAGCGCGCCTGACAGGATTCGAACCTGTGACCTTCGGCTCCGGAGGCCGACGCTCTATCCAGCTGAGCTACAGGCGCGTGGACCGCTAAAGTATCGGGTGCGCCTTACCCTGGGAAGTCCCGAGTTCTGTGAAGCGTGTCGGGCCGCCGCCGGTACTGCGACGGCGGCGGCCCGACACGCCCGGAAGCCCGCTGGCCGGCTCGAGTGGGCCGCCCGCGGGGTCGACGGCTCAGCCGCCGGTTTCGCCGCCGCCGCTCTCGCAGTCGGCGGCGGGGCACGGAAGTATTACGGGATAGATCTGCCCGCGGATCTCGCCGTCCGGATAGGCGACCGTACGCACGTTGACGTAGGCGGCGCTGCTTCGCATCCAGGTGAGCAAGGCAGCCAATGTGCCGTCGAAGCCGAGGGCGGGCCGCGCCACGATGTCGTCATCCGTGAGCGTGCCCCGAACCACGAGCGTCGGGACCGGATCGGGTATCGTCGGGTCCGTGGTGAGGGCGTTCGATCCGTCGATGGGCAGCCCCAAGAGGACGGCGACGACGGGGCCGTCCGCACCCTCTCGTCCCAGGTGGATGTGGGCGGCCGTTACTCGCTCGATCTGGGTGGCCTCCAGGTGGAAGTACAGTCCCGCGCCCGCAGCCGAGAGCTCGAAACGCGCACGACCGTGAGCAGGGGTATTCACCGGAGGCACCTCGTTCGCGCCATTGAGCCCGGCATAGAAGACCGTCGGCGGCGGCGGAGGCGGTGGGATGACGAAGGGGTAGATCTGCCCGCGGATCTCTCCCCCTGGGTGCCCGACCGTGTGGAGGTCCATGTAGGCGGAGCCGCGCCGCATCCAGCTCACCAGCTCCGCCACAGTGCCGTCGAAGCCGAGCGCCGGCACCGGCATGATGTCCTCATCCGTCAGGATGCCTTCTATAGTGAAGACTTCGTACGTGGGCGCCTGGTCGGTGAGGAGCAGGTTCACGACGGCGGGCCCATTGGTCCCGCGCCAGCCCAGATGGATCTGGACTTGAGTGACGTGCGCAACGCGCGCCGCGATCGCGAAGAAGCGCATCGCCAGCGGCCAGGCCACCCCGGTCTCGTCGTACTGGTACTGTGTGACCGAGAAGAAGGCCGCGCCGCGGCCGTCGGTATGGACGGGCGGAACGACCTGCGACCCATCGAGCACGGCGATGAACTCCGTCCCGATCGGGACATCGGATAGTGCGCGCTCGACTGGGTCCTCGGTGAGGTCCTCGTTGGGCCCCAACGGGGTTTGAGTCTCATCGCTGCACCCGACGACGAGGGCGAGTGCGGTGACGAGCGCGAGCGTGGCTCGGAAGATTGAGCGACTCATCGTGGCCTCCCGGTTTTTGCGCGGGGAAGTGATACGGGCTGTACGCCTCGATGAGTGCAACAGGGGTGCCAGCGCGGCCGTTCTTTCTAAACGACAACCGCGCAGCGAATTAGCGAAATGGGCGTCCGCCGGAGTGGATGGAAATCGTCGAAAAACCGTCGGCGAAACGACGAATAATCAAAGGGAACGATGACCCTAGGACTGCGGTGGCTCCTCGTCTGGGCCGGGAAGCTTCGGCGTCTCCGATTCCGCCTCTTCGTACGCGCGCTTGAATTCGGTGCGGGCCACCTC
>JBDHHM010000139.1:0-6213 GCA_039589355.1 Gemmatimonadota bacterium
AGCCCCGCGTGGGGCGGGTGGGAGGTGAATCAACCGGGCGTGCCGGCGCGCTGGTTACGGCCCTGATCGTCTTGGGTAGCTTGCCGCCGGCCACCGGCCACGCCCGGTTCCGGCCCGGCGGTTATCCTCCACACAGCCACACCGCTTGCCCACCGCGACCGGTAGCTCCACAATACGGTCTTGCGTCAACTAATCTTCAAGGACAGGAGCTTTGATCCACGACCCGCTACTCGTAGCCGCGCTGATCGCCGGAACGACCGCGCTCGCCTTCTGGCTCGACCACCGGTTCGCCACACTCTCCAAGGTGGGCGCCGCCCTCATGGCCCTCTTCTTCGGCGCCGTGATCTCGAATATCGGGCTCGTCCCGCAGGAGTCTCCGGTCTACGGTGTCATCGAGGGGCCGGTCGTCTCGCTGGCGATCGTCTACCTGCTCTTGTCGGTGAGGCTGGCGGACCTCAAGCATGCGGGCCCCATGGTGGTGGCCCTCTTCGTGGTGGCGAGCTTCGGTACGGCGCTGGGCGCACTGGTTGGCGCCCTGATCTTCAGCGGCGGCATCGGCGCCGTGACCTGGAAGCTGGCGGGCGCGTTCACCGGCACCTACACCGGTGGCAGTCTCAACTTCGCCGCTGTGGGACGCGGCCTCGAGCTTCCGGCCTCCACCTTCTCCGCCGCGGCGGCCGCCGACGCAGTGACGACGGGGATCTGGTTGGGCATTGTGCTCATGGCGCCCGTGGTGCTGGCCCGGTTCGCGCCCGGCTCAGCAGCAGCAGACGCTGCCGCGCCAGCGCGTCCGGCCCCGAACGCCGCCACCGGGGAGCAGCCTCATTCCGATCCGCACCCCTACTGGACCCGCGTGCCCGTATCGCTTTTCGACCTGGTGCTGCTGGCGGCGCTCGGCCTGGGTCTACTGGTCGCGGCACGCTGGCTGGCCCAGCAGATCGGTCTCGTGCCCGAGATCCTCTGGCTCACCACGATTGCCCTCGTGCTCGCCCAGCTGCCCCGCGTTCGCCGGCTGAGCGGGGCGGAGCAGCTCGGCAATCTGGGGCTGCACCTCTTTTTCGTCGTTATCGGGGTACGCTCGCTTTTCCGGGCGATGCTCCAGGTGGGCCCGGAGGTCTTCCTCTACACCCTCGTCGTCGTCGCCATTCATGGTATCTTTCTCTTCTTCGTCGGCCGCTTGCTGAAGGGGACGCTACCGATGATCGCCGTCGCATCGTCGGCAGCCATCGGCGGCCCCTCGACGGCCATGGCAGTCGCCGTCTCCCGCGGCTGGCCGGCGCTGGCATTGCCGGGCATAGCCGTAGGCCTGCTCGGCTACGCACTCGGTAACTACGCCGGGTTCGGCATCGCCTACCTGGTTCGCGCGATACTCGGAGGATGAACGTGACTGAGGAGAACGGGCAGACTTCGCTCCCCACGGCTCGGGTCGCCACCCGTCCCGGTGCCAGCGGAATCGCCGAGCACCGCAGGCGCCTCTACCAGCGGCACTTGGCTCTCTTCCTGGCGGTGAACGGCGGCCTGCTGGCCGCCGACTGGTTCACTTCGCCCGGCCTCCAGTGGGGCCACTTCCTGGTCGTCCCCTGGTTCCTCGTCTTCCTGCTCCACACCTCGGGGCTCAAGTCGCGAGGCTATTCCTTCGGCGAGCTCCTCATACCGCCACGCGACCCGCCCGTGAGAGAGGTCTACACGGTCCCGCTGGACTACGAGCTCGTGCGCGCCCGCCAGCTGCGTGACGGCGTCGCCACCGCCGCCGCCGCACTGCGGGAGGTGAACCGGGACCTATCAGAGTCGGCCGTCGCCGCCGCCGACGAACTGCTCGCCGCCACCGAGGACGTCGTCGAATCGGTGCGCGCCGCGAAGATCCGCAAGGACGAGCAGGCCCAGAAGCTGCTGCCCGAAGCGCAGGCCGCCCTCGAGGTGCTCGACAGGCTACACCAGGATCTGATCAGAATGGAAGTGATGGAGGATCCGCCGGAGACCGCCGCGATCGAGCCCGTGCGGGAGCGCACCGAGAGCCTGCGGCAGCTGATCGGATAGTCGCAACGGCGCCTCGTTGCTCTCCGAGCAAGATGGGGGACGGGCGTGCTGCCCGTCCCCCTTGCATTTCACGATATCCTGCGCGACCGGGCTCTACTGGTCCAGCATCGGGATGCGGAGGACCTGACCGACGTAGATCTTGTCCGGGTCGCTCAGCATCGGCCTGTTCGCCTCGAAGATGGCCGGATACTTCATCGCGTCGCCGTAGTGCTTCTTGGCGAGCTTCGAGAGCGTGTCACCGCGCACTACCGTGTGATACGTCGCTTCGGGCTGGGCCTTGATGACCTGGATCATGTCATCGACCTGCGATACACCCTCCACGTTGCCGACGGTCAGTACGACCTTCTCGCGCTCCGCCTGCGATTCAGTCTTACCCTGGATCGTGGCGATACCGTCGTCGAAGTCGACCCGCAGATCGTCGACCTTCAGCTCGAGCGCCATCACGTGTTGCGCCAGGAGGTTGGCCTTGCGGCGCTCCTGAAACTCCTCGGTCTGCGTCGGATCCTTCTCGCCCAGGCCGAGCTTGGCGCCGGCGCCCTTCACGAATTCGATGAGTCCCATGTCACTCGCTCCACGGGTTGAGGTTCAGCGCGCACTTACCTGCGTCGCCGCAGGAGTTTCCCCAGAAAACCGATGCCGGCTTCGGCCACATCGTCGGCGACCGAGCCGTCGCGATCGGAATCGAGCAGCATCGTCAGCATGTCCGACGTGCCGGACGACATGCTATCGGCGCGCCGCTGCTCACCGGAGAGCATCGAGACGAGGCCGCCGCTATCGAGACTGTCCTCTCGCTTCGCTTTGCCCAGCGCACCCATCACGATGGGGGCGAGGATCGGCAACAGCTGGGCGATCGACCCCGCATCGAGACCGGTGCGGCGTCCAACTTCCTGCTCTACGGCACCGCGCCGCTCGCCGAACGTATGGCGCAGGATACCGTCTCCGGAGCGCGTGTCGGGGCTGCTCAGGAAGCCGCCGAGATCGTCGAGCACGCTGCCGTCGTGGTCTCGGTCGAGTGCGCCCGCCAAAGAATCCGCACCTTCGGAGCGCGAGGCGTTCTTCGCCAGCGCGCCCATGAGCAGCGGCAGCGCGGCGGCGATCGCCTTGCCCGCCGTTCCCTCGTCCGTTCCCAGCTGGCGTCCGATCTGCGCCGTCCGTTCGCCGGCCAGCTGGTCGGTCAACATATCGAGTAGCGACATCAGACACCTCTCAGGTTAGGTCGGTCATCACTCCCACGCCGCCGCCACTTCACCACCCCTCTGCCAGTGTGGCGCCCAGGCGAGCGCCACCAGATTGACTGCGATGTCTTTCTTCTTGGGCCGCACGACGACGGTCTCGAAGTCCTCGAGCGCCGGGTCGTACTTCTCGCGGATCCCCTCGGTCTCCGCCTCGAACTCGGTCTCCAGGTCCGCCAGTCTCCTTGCGGTCGCCTCCACCGTCGCCCTGGCCCGATCCACGTCCTGCGCCTGCTTCATCGAGCGGCCCACACCCCGGGCGGCGGTCGTCGCGCGGCCCACCGACGAGCGGCTCACCGCCCTGCGACCCATCATGGCGCCGAGCAGCGTCGCTCCGACCGAGATCGCCGTCTGCAGCTTCGCGTCCTTCGCCTGCTCCGCCTCCCGCGCCACCGCCTGCTCCGCCCGCCGGATCCGCTCCTTCAGGGTCGCCAGCTTGGGCGCGTACTTCTTGCGCAGTTTCTCCAGCGCCCCGTCCCGCGCCTCGCGCGCCTTCTGGCTGAGGCGCAGCCGGAAGTCGTGCTCCGACTCGCCGGGCTGCGAGTATTCCTTCAACAGCAGGCTCTTGTAGAGCTCGAGCGTCCGGTTCCGGTACAGCCAGTCCTTGAACTCCTTCCTCCAGGCCGTGTAGTTGGCCTTCTTGGTGGCGGCCCCGGGTAGTTCGCCGAAGCGGGCCGCGCCCTCCGGCGCGGCCTCGAGGTCGCCGAGATCCACAGCGGCCTCCATCGTGTCGGCCCAATCGAGGGCGACGGCGGCGGAGCTCAGCGGCGTCAGCGTCACCAGCTCCTCCGACGCCTCCAGCTTGGTTTTGCGATCGACGAACTGCACGCGCCCGGCCGCCAGGACCATCGGCGCGTAGACCAGCTCGTGACCCGGCGCCGCGCTGCCGCGCAGCGGTACGAAATGCTGAGGGATGCTCGGCCCGAGCACCGGTTGCTCACTTCGCGGCGCCCCGGAAGCCGCCCGCGCCGCGGGAGCACCGGCCGCCGCTTCCGCCGCCTGCGTCCGCGCAGCGGCCTGCGCCCGGCGCGGATCCATCAACACCTTGATCTGGTCACGCGTCAGCGGACCGCGCAGGTACGACATCACCCAGCGTGTCTCGAAGACGACCGGCTCGTCCTCGTGGACGTTGTTGAGCAGGAAGATGCGCTTGCCCAGCCCGGCCAACGTCTCTTCCATCGCGCCGCGATCGAACCGCATGTCGCCCCCGGCGGCCACGCCCTCGAGTCCCTCCAGCACACGAGCCTTGTCGCGTTCCGTCTGCAGCCGACCGATGAACCAGGTGCCGGTGTTCGAGAGACCTTTGTAATCGAGATCGACGGGGTTCTGCGTCGCGAGGACAACGCCCACCCCGTAGGCGCGACCCTGCTTGAGCAGCGTTAATAGCGGAGCTTTGGACGGCGGGTTCGCAACGGGCGGGAAGTAGCCGAAGATCTCGTCCATGTAGACGATCGCCCGCAAGCTCGTCGTACCGGACTGACCACGCATCCATCCCAACACCTGGTTCAACAGCAGCGAGACGAAGAACATCCGTTCCGAATCGCCCAGGTGCGCGATCGAGAAGATCGCGATCCGCGGCTTGCCCTCCGGCGTGTAGAGCATGCGGTCGATCTCCAGCGGCTCGCCCTCCATCCAGGCGGCGAAGCCCGGCGCCGCCAGCAGGTTGTTGAGCGCCATCGCCAGCTTGAACCGCTCGCCCGCCGGGTAGAACGTCTCCAGGTCCAGCACACCCACCTTGTTTACCGTCGGCGTCTGGATCGCGTCGTGGCCCTCGCGCCAGGCGGCGTCGAGGAGCGTCGACAGCAGAATGTGCTCGCGGCTCTGGATCGGATCGGCATCCATGCCCAGCAGCCCCAGCAGGCTGGTCACCGTCGTGCCTACGCGGTCGCCCAGCAGCTCGCGATCGTTGGCCAGCGCCTGTGGCGGCGCCGCGAACGAGGAGAGTATCGAGACCGGAAGCCCCGCCGTACTGCCCGGCGTGTAGACGGCGAAGTCCGCCGACTCGCGCAGCCGCCGGATCCTGTCGCCGCTCTGACCCCAACCGGCCAGACCGCTCTTCCACAGCTCCGCCTGCTGGGCGCCATACCCCTCGACGGACAGCTCCTTCTTGCGGGCGTCATCCTCGTTCACCCAGGGGGTGAAGTCTTCGGGCCTCAGCTCGGGGAAGGTGAGCAACAGGTTCGGCAGATCGCCCTTCGGATCGATGACGATGGCCGGAATTCCGTCGATCGCCGCCTCCTCGAGCAGGCCGATACAGAGCCCCGTCTTTCCGCTCCCGGTCATCCCCACGCACACCGCATGCGTGACGAGGTCCTTCGAGTCGTAGAGCGTTAGTTCACCTTCGCGCCCCTTTTTCTCGGCCAGATCATAGGCTCGGCCCAGATAGAAGGCGCCCAGCTTCTCGTAGTTAGCCACGCGGGGTTCCTCCACCGCCTGTAGTTATTTCTTCCCGCAGTCTATGCATGCACATCGGCGCCGCTGGCCGGCCGCACTCGAACCTGCCGGCACCGATCCGCGCGCTAGTACTCGATGACTCGCGGCAAAGACTTCGCCTGCTCGATCCAATCGCCGACCTGCTTCTCCGAGGGCGGCTGCCGGGTCAACTTCTTCTCCTCGTTCACCTCGCTCATCCAGCTCCGGCACCGTGTCCACGCCCGCAGCCTCGAGCAGGTCGGCGTACTCCTCGCCGATACCCTTGACGCGGAACAGATCCGCGTGATTCGTCCAGCGCAGTACCAGCTTCTCGCTGATGCCCGTGCTCTCCGCCATGTCCTTCCGGCCCTTCGACGACTTGCAGTGCTCGAGAAGCTCATCCGTCGTGTTGATGCCGGCAGACTGCAACTTCTCGGCATACGACGGGCCGATGCCCTCAACGTCGATGATCTTGGCCATCCTCGTTTCTCCTTCCAGTTTTGTCTATGGACTGCCGTGCGGCCGGCCACAG
>JBDHHM010000140.1:0-5439 GCA_039589355.1 Gemmatimonadota bacterium
GGCCAGCGCCGCTGCGACCTCATAGGCGTCGGTGAACCCGCCGGCGGGCCCGTCCAACGCCACGAGCTCGAACGGGACCTTCTGGGCGATGTTCATCATCAGCTGCTGAAGCCTGGCCTTGGGACCGAGGCTGACCAGCCAGACTCTGCTGTCGGTCGTGCTCTTTGCGAGGTGCGCCGCCTCGTAGAGGGCGTGCGCCGCCCAGGGATCGAGAACCGAGGGCAGCATCATCTCGTTCTTGAGGCCGGGGCCTGCCGGAGTCTCGACCGGCTCGAGCGTCTGTAACGGATCCGGTACGAGGCTACCGCAGACTACGATGTGAAAGCCCGTCGTCATTTCGTACTCCCTAGTTCTCGGCCGAGTGCAGGCCACCAGCACCGGCGCGAAATTCGAGCACAGTGCGTTCCGGGTCATCCTCGCGCGGTTGGGTACAGCTCCAGAAGCAGGCGCCGCAGTGGATGCACTTCTCGCGATCGAATAGCGGGACGCCGCCCTCGCCGGGCGTGATCGCCTCGCCGGAACAGATCTCGATACAGAGCTTATGTACCGGCGGTCGTGGTTCTTGTCTGGATCCGCTCGACCTCCTCGGGCGCCAGTACCCCCTCGTAGTACTCCGCCAGAGAGGGTACCCGCTCGTACGGGCGCTTGGAGGGGCCGGAGATATTGATCTTCCCCTTGCTCACCCCGCTCAGTCCCATGCCGATGAAGCCGGCGATGAACCCGCGCTGGAAACCGTCCCGCGCCTTCTCGGCGACGCGACCCTCTCTCTCCACCCAGCTCTCGCGCCGCCGCTTCACGTACGCCGTCTCGAGGTTCTCCCGGGTGAAGGGCTTGTCTTCTTTGAGCAGCTCGATGACGCCCTCGGCGAGCTGTACGCCGGTGGTCCAGGCTTCATCGACGCCGGAGCCGGTGAGCACGTTGGTGCTGCCCGAGCCTTCGCCGACGCGGGCGTAGCCGTCGCCCACGAGGCGCGGCTCACCGCGCATTCCCGATTCCTGTAACGTCTTGGCGCCCCAGGAGCGCAGAGTTCCGCCCTCCAGGTAGCGCCAGATGTACGGGTGCATCATCCAGTGCTGGAGGTAGCGGTAGCTGGTGCGCACAGGGCTATCGAACCAGGAGGGGACGAAGATGCCGAGTGAGGCGACGTTGCCGGGGTAGACGTAGAGGAAGCCGAATATCTCGGGCTCCGGGTAGCCGATGGTGTGGAAGACGGTGCCCGGCTCGAGCGGACAACCCTCGGGCAGATCGACCACGACCTTCATCCCGACGGCCCAGTCCCGCTGGTGGTGGTCTTCCGGCATGCCGAAGTGCTCATCGAGCTTTCGGCCGACTGGACCGACGGGCCCGTCGCCCACGACGGTCAAGGCCGCGCGTACGTCCATGCCGGGCATGTAGGCGTCGGTCGGATTCCCCTCCAGGTCGGTGCCCTGATCGACGAGTGTGACACCGACGACCGCATCGTCTTCGATGAGCGGTTCGCCCACCGGCATGCCGGGCCATATCTGAACCATGCCGGAGGACATGAGCAGCGAGCCCACCCACTGGTTGAACTGCCCGATGGACAGGACCAGCCCATCGTCCTTCTTCATGAAATCGGGGATGTAGGGCAGCTCGACCGCCTGATGCTTACTCCGACCGAGCAGCTTCAGGCTCGCCATGGCGGCATCGAGGCCTTTCACGCCCTTGGGACGCCGGCTCGCCCCGACGGGGTCCTTCAGGTAGACGAGCTTCTCGTGGGTGACCTCTTGTGCATTTGGGATCTCACCGGGCTCGAGGTCGGGAAACGACGAGCGGATGCCCCGGGCTCGAGTCACGACGCCCGAGACACCGAAGCCGATGTCGTCGGCGCGCTCGTAGCATACGACCTGCAGCGGCATCCCGGGCATCGCCTTGCTCATCAGAAACGGCAGCGTTTCGGGATCCTGCATCGCCCGGGAAAGCGTTGTGAGGAAGCCGCCCGTCGCCGGACCGAAGCCGACGCACACGATGTCGACCTCCATGCTCTGGCGCTCGATGTTCGCCATCTCGCTCATCCGGCCGATCCCTACAGCGGGTAGTCGAGCGCTTCGGGGATCGTTACCGCGGTCAACGCCAGGGCAGCGTTGTCCTTGGCCATGCGCGAACCGGTAAGGCAACCATCGAGCTTGCCGCGCCGCAGCATGAATGGCTCGTAACCGTCGAAGCGGACGCAGGGGCCGCGCTTAACCGGCGGCGAACCGTCCTCGTCGAGCACATCGACGATGCAAGAGCACAGCCCCGGCATCACGTTCTCCAGCACGGTCAGCTCGCTATCGCTGTAGACGCGATCGCCATCGGTCGTCCAGCAAGGGTGCCGGTTGTAACCAAAGACGAGGCTCGAGCAAATGCGTGCGACCTCGCCGCCGGCGGCCGCCGCCTGCACATGACAGAGGTCGGTGAAGAAGGCGACGTAACCGGGGAGCGCCTCCGCGAGGCTGGCGTTCTCGGGCCCTTTCTCCTCGAGCTCGATCAAGTCCATGATCTGGTAGCGCGAGGCGAGCAGCCAGCACAACGCATCCGCCATTGGGAAGGTCACGCCATGACGATGCCCCTTGTAGAGCGGTGCGCCGTCGGCGTCCTTCGCCTCGAGCAAATGACGCAGCGTCCAGAGCCAGAGGTCCATGGCCGAGGCGAGCGTGCAGGCGCCCGAGCCCGGCCGCAGGCCGGCGACATGACGCATCTCCTTGATCCACTCCTCGAACTGGGCGAGGAAGACTTCGTTGGTCATGGTGACGCTGAGCTGGCGGCGCTGCACGGCTTCCGGACCCTCGTAGGTCGCCTCGAGCTGTGCGTCCATCCACTTCTGCGGCAGGAAGCCCGGGCAGTCCTCGGTGATTCCGTAGCCACCCATGAGGCTCACGGCCTCGCGCATCATGTTCGCACCGTGACCGGTGTTCCATAGCTTGGCGGCGGGGCACAGCACATCGGCGAGGGCGCTCTTCACCAGGTACAGGACGAGCTCGCTCGCCTCGAGCTCCTGGAAGCGGCTCGCATCTCGCTCGCCCTCGGGCTTCGCGGCGAGCCGCACGTACTCGACCACATGCTCCGTCCACTTGGCCAAAGCGCGAATCGCCCTGCGGCCATCGGGGATGTCGTTCGCCTTGAAGATCTCCTCGCGCCGATGATCCAGGGGGTCCAGCTCGTCGAACAGGCGCGCCGCCGCGAATCCGAGCGACGCGCTGGCCTCACCGGTCGCCCAGATATCGACCAGGCGGTGCAGCGCATCTTCCTTTTGCTGCAACCCCAGCTCGTGTCGCGGCGAGCCCGGGTTATCCGACTCGCCGCCTCTGTAGCGGCCGCGCTGGTAGCGGACGACCGGCTCGACAGCCGAGAGGAGCTTTGCCGCCGTCATCAGGCCGACCGTCACCCTCGTTCGGCGGAAAACGGAGTCGATGATCTCGCTGTGGTCGTGATTGGGAATGATGACGCCGTCCTTCACCGTATAGCCGCCGATGATGCGGCTGGCGGGCACGTCGAGACTGAAGACGGGGTCGCTGGTCGCTGACAGCTGATGGACAAGCTTCTTGGTGGCAGTACCGCGATCGTAAGTGCCGGGATCGTTCTCCTCCAAGATGATCATGCAGCTGCCCTTGATGCGCTCGTCGCCCGAGTCGACCGCCGCCGAGACGAAGTTGGCGAACGCCATATTAGTGATGAAGCGTCCCCGCTTCTCGACGTGGAGGATCGGCTCCTCTCCCTCCTTCCACTCCTTGACGCTGACCTTGCCACCCAGCACGCCGGTATCGACGCCCACGTACGGAATGGGCTCCGTAAGTGCGAAAGCGCTGCGCTCGATCGTTCGGTCCTCGCCGGGCTGCGGCGGTGAGAAGCGCCGCATGTACTCCTCCTTCTGCTCCGGCGTACCCTTCTCGTGGATCGGCGACAGACCGAGGTGGCCCGCCATCGCACCGGTGGCCGCACCGCCGTCTACCCACGCCAGCTCGAACGCCGCCAGCCCCAACGCCAGGTTCTTGGGGCCGGCTATGAAGCCGCCGTACTCGGGCTCGAGGAAGACCGACGTGATGCCTGCCGCGTCGTACGCCTCGAGCAGCGAGTTCTTCTCCTCTGTCCACTCGTGCGTGTTTCGTGCTCCTTCGGCGACGAGACGCGCCACCGGCCCGCGGGCCACCGCCCGGACCGACTGCACCAGCATCTGCAGATCGTAACGATCGGCGAAGCGCCAGACGATCTGCCGGAAGTCGTCGCCGGGCAGCGTGGCCAACTGAGGCATCTTGGCGGCATCCGGTTTGACAGCACTCATGCGCACAACCCCTTCTAATGGCTGGGACGGATTGCCACAATCAATAGGAATTACGAATTCCTGGGAAACCCCGCAATTCTAATGCATCGAGGCCAGTTTGGTAACTGTCCGGGGTGCGAGCAGGGCAGCGGGCCCTTGCGACCGGAGGCCCGCGGCCGCAGGCTATCTGATCTACCGGCTCAGTCACACGAATGAGAGGTGTCACCATGCGTCATTCCGCCCGTGTATTCTCATCGGCCATCGTTGTTGGGGTGGCCTCCGCGTTGCTCTCCATCCACGCAGCCAGCGGGCTCGCCCAGACGGCCGGCGCGCCCGGGCAGCAGGCGGGGTTCCTGGGCTACTACCGCTACCCGGCCCTGCACGGCGACACGATCGTGTTCGTCGCGGAGGGCGATTTGTGGAAAATCTCCGCCGCGGGTGGCGTGGCTCGGCGACTCACGACACACCACTCCGAGGAGACGAACCCTGTAATCTCTCCTGATGGAAGCACGCTGGCCTTCACGGCCCGCTACGAGGGCCCGGCCGAGCTATACACGATGCCGCTGGCGGGTGGCGTTCCCGTACGGCGCACCTACGAGGCCGAGGGCTCTCTGGCCACGACCTGGACGCCCGACGGCCGCCTCGTCTACACGACGAGCCACTACTCCGGGCTGCCTAAGCCGCGGCTCGTGACCCTGAACCTGGAGAACGGGACGCGGTCGCTCGTTCCCCTCGCCACGGCCAGCGAGGCGGCATACGACGCGACAGGCACGCAGCTCTTCTTCGTCCGCCCCGCTTTCCACGGCAACGTCACCAAACGATACACGGGTGGCACGGCACGCGACGTGTGGAAGTTCGAGGACGGCGCCGCAGAAGCCGTCGAGCTGACCGGTGATTATGACGGCGAGAGCCACTCGCCGATGTGGTGGGATGGCCGCGTTTACTTCGTCACCGACCGCGACGGCACGATGAACGTCTGGTCGATGGATGAGGATGGAGGAGACCTGCGCCAGCACACCCGGCACAGCGGCTGGGACGTGAAGAACCCGTCGCCGTCGCAGGGGAGGATCGCCTATCAGCTGGGCGCCGACCTCTGGCTCTACGACATCTCGACCGGCGACGCGCGGCTCGTCCCCATCACACTCGCCTCGGACCTCGATCAGCTGCGCGAGAAGTGGGTC
>JBDHHM010000141.1:0-5004 GCA_039589355.1 Gemmatimonadota bacterium
GGCGCACGCGAGAATATATGGAAGGGCTGGTCTCCTGCAGGTGCGTGGATTAGCGTCTGCGCATCTCGCAGCAGTTACCAGAGCCACATGCGACGTTGGGTCGCACAGAAAACAGGAGGGCCAGCCCTATGTCCACCTCTAATCTGCTGTTCGTGGGGATGGATGTCCACAAGGAGTCGGTGATGATGGCGGTTCTGCCGCAGGGGGTTGGCGAAGCCCGGGTGGAGCGGGTGATGAACGACCCGCGCAAGCTGCGGCGCTTCTTCGACCGTCTCGGCCGGGAAGGAGAGATTCGAGCGTGCTACGAGGCCAGCGGGGCCGGCTATGTGCTGCACCGCTGGCTGAGCGAGTGGGGTCTGCACTGCGACATCGCGGCGCCCTCCCTCACGCCCACCCGCCGGGGGCAGCGGAGGAAGCACGACAAGGGGGACGCGATCGAGCTAGCGCGGCTATACCGGGCGGGCGAGCTGGTGCTCATCCGCATCCCGAGGGAGGCGGAGGAGCGGGTGCGGGACCTGGTGCGATGCCGGGAGACCTTCCAGCGCGAGAGCACCAAGTCGCGACACTATATTCTGAAGTTCCTGCGGCGCCGGGGGCTCATCTATCGCGACGGCCACCATTGGACCCAGAAACATTCTCGCTGGCTTCGCGCCCTGCTCTCCAATGGGATCCTCACCGACGAGGACGCCGTGGTTTTTGGCGAGTACCTGGCGCTGTTGGAATACAAACTGGCCCGACGCGATGAACTCGAGCGCCAGATCGAGGAGCTGGCCGTGCGCCCCGCCTATCGGGAGGCGGTGGGCCGACTGCGCTGCTTCCGCGGTCTCGACACCCACAGCGCGATGGTGCTGTTGAGCGAGATCGGCGACTTCCGGCGCTTCGAGAGTCCCCGGGAGCTGATGGCCTATGTGGGGCTGGTGCCCAGCGAGCACTCCTCCGGCGAGCGCGAGCGGCGCGGCTCGATCACTAAAGCCGGCAACAGTCACTGCCGACATGTGCTGGTGCAGGCCGCATGGAAATACCAGCACCGGCCGGCCGTGGGCGATGTGCTGCGGAGACGCCAGGTGGGGCAGCCGCCAGGCGTGGTCGCCCACGCCTGGAAGGCGCAGCACCGGCTCTACAAGCTCTTTCACCGGGTGGCGTTCCGGCGGCCGCGCCAGGTGGCCGCCGTGGCGGTGGCCCGTGAGCTGGTGGGCTTCGTTTGGGCGGTGTTGAAGGATCTGGAGATCGAGCGAGAGCGCGCGCGAGAGCAGGCCGCCTGATACCAGAGGTAGGAGCAAAGACCTGGAAGGGAAAGCAGGGGGCCCGGGCACGATAGGAGCATGCTCGACACCGCAATGCGGTAGGCCTTAAGAGGCCGAACCCGCGCAGCGAGAAGGAGCCAGCTCCCGACGAATCCGAATTCTTGACGCTCTGGCTGCTGCGGCAGCTAACCGCCGAATATCAGGAGGATTCATCGTCGAAGCGGCCCGGGCACCTGCCCAAGAAAGATGAAGGGAACCAACGGGATTGACTCCCGCCCTTCCATATCAGCGGTGAAGCGAGGGGGACCCCGGCGCCGACCCGAATCCACGGACCTTCTTCAGCGACCTGTTAGTTAGACCCGCCGTTGTGCCGGCCGGGCTCGGCCCTCATGGCGGCAATCTCATCTCCTCACCGTCCCGAGATAGCGGTCCAGCCAGGCCAGGGTCTCCTTGATGAGCTCGTTTCGCGGCGGGATATGGTCTGTCTCGTAGAGGATGAGGTCCTTGTGCTCCGCCGGGGTCCCGAGCAGGTCGAACATGGGCCTGATCTGCTGTTCGAGCCCGGTTTCGTTGTCGTACCTGCCGTTCAACATCAGGGTAGGCGTCCTGACCCGCGTCACGTAGTTGAGCTCTTGGGCCTCGGGCCTTGCGCGCCCCCTGAACCCACCCGCCACCAGGATGGCGGCGCCGAGGCGCTCCTCCACCGCCGGGATGATCGCCCCGAGCCTCCCTCCCCAGCTCATGCCGTAATAGGCGAGCCTCCCGCTGTCGATGTCCGGACGGGTCTCCAGGTAGTCCACGCTTCGCTTGAAATCCTTGACCGCCTGGACCAGGAACCCCGTGTAGGCATAAGACTCGGCTCCTCCTTGGAGGGCCATCAAGGCCGGGCTTCCGCGCTCGAAGGTCCCCTTGTAGACGGGATAGAGGACGGCCCGGCCGTTCCTCACCAGGAAGGAGAGGAACATGGGAAACTCGTAGTGGCTCTCCAGGTCCTGGCTCGATGGCATATAGGCGGAGCCGTTTCCGGGGAAGTAGATGACCGTCTGGAAGGGAGGAGGCGTGTTGGCGGGGAGGAAGAGGTAGGCCAGGACCCGCTCGCCTCCGTAGGCGGCGTCGAAGGAGATCTTCTCCCGGATCCAGCCTCCGGGGCTCTCCTCCCGGTGCTCCACACGGGCGTTCAGCTCCGTCTCGTCGTAGGAGAACTGCTCCCTGTAGACCGCGAAGATGGCATCGGAAACCGGCTGCTGCGTGCGGAAATCGCGGGGCACACTGAGAGGTTGGAAACCGAACGCCGCTTCGGGCACCGTCTCGGGGTCGGGATAGACAGCCAACCGGAATCCGTTCCGGGCGGAACGATCCATGGGTGGCGTCTGCCGACTATAGCGGAACTCGTAGGTGTTGTCGTTCCAGCCGCCGCCCCTGATGAGCCTTCCTTGCGGGGTCTCGTTCCAGCACCATTCCCTCACGTTTCCCGCCATGTCGTAGGCCCCGTAGGCAGTGAAACCCTGGAGGCTCCCAACCGGAACGGGCCCTTGGCCCCCGAAGTTGCTGAAGGGGGCCAGGACGCCGAACCCTCCGAGCTGTGGGAATTGAATCATCGGGGTGAAGGCTCCACGCGCCACATTCCAATGGGCGTTCGTCGGCAAGCTCTTCCCGGCGTACTCGGCATACGCCGCGGCCTCGTACCAGCTCACCCCCGAGACCGGATACTCGCCCTGGCCCTGCGGATAGTCTCCCCCCAGCCAGGTCGAGGGACCGGGCTGGTCCGACGGGTCCACGAGCTCCCTCATGGCGTCCTCCCAGGTGAGCCGCCGTCCGTCCTTCACGAACGGCTGCTTCCAGTACTCCCTGTTCCTGTAGCCGCCGGCGTCGACGAACTCCTTGTACTCCCGGTTGGTAACCTCGTACCGGCCGACGAAGAAGTCGCCCAGGGTTCCGACGGCGGTTTCCGTGGCCTGCACCCGCACCATCCCCGGCGGAGTGCTCCCCTCCTCGTCCAGCGTTCGGACGAGAACGTAGCCAGAGAGGATGTCGTCTCCGCCTCCTATGTCCCACGTGGACGCCGCCGCCAGGACGGTCTCGTACCCCTCCTTCTCGATCCTCCAGCGGAAGATCCCGATCGGCGCCCGGACCTTCTCCAGCGGCGTGTCCCCCAGGTAGGACCACTCGCCGTCGGGGTTCAGGTACTCCTTCATGTAGACCCTGGCGCCGGGGGGCTCGGTCAGGACGTCGATCTCCAGGGAGACCTGCGAAAACAGCTCCACCAGCCTAGGGTCGTTCCCGAGGATGGCTTCGGCCTGTTCCGCGAGGCCGTAGGGCGCGACCAGGTTCCGCCACACGTCGTTCTCCCCGATGAGCCGCTCGATCTCCGGAAGGGCCACCTCCCTGGCCCACCGCACCTCCGCCCGGTGCTGGAAGAACCAGACGGAAAACCATGCGATCGCGAGAACCGTCAGCGCCGTAGGGACGGCCACCATGGGGCGACGGAGGCGGCTCAAGAACCACCGCAGGTTGAACGCGCCGGCCGCCCCTGCGATGTGATGCTTCAGGCGGTCGAGCTCGGCGAGCAAGTTGGTGGCAGTCTGGTATCTCTCGTGCCTGTCCTTTGCGAGGCATTTCAATATCAGCCGAGCGAGATCGTCGGGAATCCCCGCATTGATTCCCCGCGGATCGGGTGGTGGTGTCGTCTGGTGCTTCACGGCAACTGCGAGGGGAGTCGGGCCTCCGAACGGCGGCCGACCCGTAACCATTTCAAACAGGACCACACCCAACGCGTAGATGTCCGAGCGCGGGTCGCTGCCGGTCCCGTCGATCTGTTCCGGGCTCATGTACGACGGTGAGCCGGGAGACAGTCCCTCCTCCGTCAAGCGCTCTGCACGAGCTGCCGTTACCGCCAGTGCAATCCCGAAATCGGCCACCACTGCATGGCCCTCGCGCAGCAGGATGTTCTCGGGCTTGATATCCCTGTGGACTATGTCGTGCCGATGTGCCGAGGCGAGTGCGTCGGCGACCTCGCTCGCGAGGTTGAGCGCATCATCAATCGGTAGCCGCTTCTCTCGATTCAAACGATCGCGCAGTGACTCACCCTCGACGTACGGCATCACATAAAACAGGACGCCGTCAGCTTCGCCCGAGTCCAGCAACGGCAATATGTGCGGATGATTGAGATTGGCAGTGATCTTGATTTCGCGCAGGAAACGCTCGGCGCCAAGGGCGGCAGCAAGCTCGGGGCGGAGCGCTTTGATGGCTACCTGCCGCTCGTGCTTGAGATCATGCGCCAGGTACACCGTGGCCATCCCACCGCTGCCGAGTTCCTGCTCGATCGTGTAGCGGGAGGAGAGGGTGGTTCTGAGGCGCTCCAGCTGGCTGTCCATCAGCGATCTCTTGTCCTAGACCTTGGCCACAAAGTACAGATTGCTCAGTGGTCAGGCTAGGCAGTCGACTCTCATTCCTTCAACGTCTTGCCGCTGGCACCGGAAGTGGACGGCCCGTCCCTTCTCGAGGTGTTCACCGCCTAAAAGGTGGCACAGGCACCCATCCAGCGCGCGATGTTCTCTCCGAACCGGAAAGCGAGCGCGCGATGGATCTCGGCGTCCGGCACGCCGAGCACGTCCTCGGAGGCCAGCCGCTCGCGCTCCAGCTCCAACCGATAGGCACGGATCCAGCTCTCGAGCTGCGCCGGCACTACCTCGGGGTGGAATTGAACGCCGTAGGCGGCCGGGCCGAGGCGGAAGGCCTGAACGTAGGCCTCCGTGTGCGC
>JBDHHM010000142.1:0-4997 GCA_039589355.1 Gemmatimonadota bacterium
GTGCGATCCTGCAGTCTTGTTCCGCGTGTGAAGTCGGCTTATTTACCCTCTAGGACGCTGCACAATCCAGTTAGGAGCACCAAGGGGGGACGACAGGCCATGCGAGTGGGGATCGGGTTCGATGTGCACCGTTTCGCCGAGGGGCGGCGCCTGATACTGGCCGGGGTCGAGTTCGAAGGGGATACGGGGCTCCAGGGCCATAGCGACGCCGATGTCGTTACCCACGCTGTGATCGACGCGCTGCTGGGCGCCGCCGGCCTGGGCGATATCGGGATGCACTTCCCCGACAGCGACGAGCGCTGGCGCGACGCTTCCTCTATGGAGATGCTGGCGGCAGTCCGCCGCATGCTGGAGGACGAGAACTACCAGGTGGTGAACCTGGATGTCGCGGTGGTGGCGGAGCGCCCGCGACTGGCCGCCAACGCGGAAGCGATGCGTGCGAAGCTGGCCTCTGCTCTGAGCATCGGTCCCGGCTTCGTTTCGATCAAGGCAACTACGGCGGAAGGGATGGGTGCCCTGGGCCGCGCCGAGGGTATCGGTGCGTGGGCTGTGGCGCTGGTCGATCGGATGCGGAGTCCGGCGCTCCCTTGAGGTGACGGCGAGTGGGCCTCCTCTCTTTGGGTCTCGTCAGACCCCCTGACTGGCTGCTCGACCAGGGCGCCGTTGAACACGTCCTGGAGCAGCTGGCCGGCATCGCACCCCACTGGGTCTACCTGGCGCTCGCCGTGGGCGTCGTCATCGAGAGCTTCTTTCCACCTCTGCCAGCCGATACGTTTGTCGCCTTAGGCGCCTTCCTGACGGTGCAGGGGCAGGTGACCGGGGCGGGCGTATTCCTGGTGACCTGGTCGATGAACACAGGCGGCGCTCTGCTGAGCTACGGGCTGGCCAGGCGCTGGGGGCGTGACGCGATGGGCACGAGGGCAGGCCGCTGGGTGTTGCGACCGCGGCAACTCGAGAAGATCGCCGCCCTGTACAACGCCCACGGCAGTAAGATCATCTTCGCGAGTCGCTTCCTGCCCGCCTTTCGTTCGCTGGTACCCGTATTCGCGGGGATAACTCACCTGAAGTTCTGGAGAACTGCCGTGCCGATCGCAGCGGCGTCGGCCATATGGTACGGCCTTCTGGTCTATCTCGGTGCCGCGTTCGGCCGCAACTGGCAGACGATTCTCGACGCGCTGAACAATGTGAACGCGACCCTGCTGGCAATTGCGGGCGCTCTGGGAGTTATACTGGCGATCCTATGGTGGAAGACCCGGCATCATTCGGCGGAGTCGGTGCCCGGCGACGGAGGCGAGCGGTGACCGAGGAGGCGTGCCGGGAGTTTTATCTCGAGTTGTTCGAGGAGTATGTCCGCATAGACCGAGGGCTATCCTCAGCCACGGTCGCGGCCTACACGTCGGATCTAGTCCAGTTCATAGAATTCCTGAGAGATCGCGAGTTCGACTCGCCGCAGGGTGTCGAAGTGGCCGACCTTCGGCAGTTCGTCTACGAGCTGAAGAACAGGGGGCTGACACCGAGGAGCATTGGCCGCAAGATCTCGGCGCTGAGGAGCTACTTCGGCTTCCTACAGACCTTGGATATCATCGACTCGGATCCTTGCGAGCTGCTGGATGGGCCGAAAGTCGGGCGCGCTCTGCCCACCGTGCTCAGCCAGGCTGAGATCGAGCGATTACTGGAGGTGCCCGAGACTGACCACCCGCTGGGCGTCCGCGATTGGGCTATGCTCGAATTCATGTACGCCACCGGGGTGCGCATCTCGGAGCTCGTGACGCTGCGGGTTCGCGACGTCGACCTCGAGGAACGGCTGGTCAAGGTGCGCGGCAAGGGCTCGAAGGAGCGGATCATCCCGTTCGGTGGGGCGGCACTCGAAGCGTTGACCGTCTATCTGCGCGAGTCACGGCCAGCGCTGGCGCAGGTCGCCGGCCGCGCCGGGCTCGCGACCCTCTTCCTCAGTCGCCGTGGCAGGCAGCTCACACGCAAGGGCGCCTGGGATATGGTCAAGCGCAATGTTACCGGTGCCGGCATTCAGACGCGCGTGACGCCACACACTTTGCGACATACATTCGCTACGCACCTTCTGCAGGGAGGTGCCGATATAGCGGCGGTCCAGGAGATGCTGGGTCACGCGGACATCTCTACCACCCAGATCTACACGCATCTGGACCGCAGCTACCTGAGCGAGGTGCACCGGCGTTACCACCCACGTGCATA
This sequence comes from Gemmatimonadota bacterium, assembly GCA_039589355.1. Classification (GTDB taxonomy): domain Bacteria; phylum Gemmatimonadota; class Gemmatimonadetes; order Palauibacterales; family KS3-K002. Next base: position 2,212 of record JBDHHM010000142.1, read on the forward strand.
GAAAGCGCTGGAGAAGCAGCGTGGTAACTCATGATGCGAGCAATAGATAACGTCGCTTGTCTGACCCGAGTTCTAGGCGTCGCGTTCGCGTTGGCGCTGGGCCTCAGCGGCATCCGGGACGCGGGCGCACAGACCGTCGAGTTCCGGCGCGGCACGCGGGGTGAGCCGCGGGCCGACGAAGCGCTGAGAGGAGTGCTGTCGAGGGGCAGCTACCGCGTGCTGACGCGGGACACGGTGCTGGCGGCGGGCGACGTGATCGGATCGGACGTGATAGTCATCGGGGCGACGCTGCGGTTGGAGGGGCGGATCGAGGGCGACGTCGTGGGAGTGCAGAGCGACATATTCGCCCGGCCCGGTGGCCGTATAGATGGAACGGTGGTCGTTCTGGGCGGTGGTTTCTACGGATCATCGCTGGCGGAGCTGGGCTCGCCGCCGATCGATGCGTCTCGGTACCTCTACGGCGTCGAGCAGAGCGAGACGGGAACGTACGTCGTTACGGCACCGGGTGGTGGGGCGAGCCTGCGTTTGCCGGGGCTGTATGGGTTCCTGCTGCCGGAGTACGACCGGGTGAACGCGGTGACCTTGGCGTGGGGCGTGGATCTGGAGCGGGGGCCGACGCCGTGGATGCCTGATGCGCGTGGGCGAATCCGCTATCGGAGCGTGCGCCAGCAGTTCGACGCTGATCTGGAGCTGAGCTGGCCGTTCGGGCGTCATGCCTTCGTGCTGAGCGGGGGCCGCACCGTGCGCTCGAACGATGAATGGATCAACGGTAGCGCCGAGAACTCGCTCTACTCGGTGGTCGGTGGCGTGGATACGCGCAATTACTACGACGCGCGCTTCGTCGAGGGGGACCTTCGGCTGAGCTTCGGCTCGCGGGTCCTCTGGACGAGCGACATCGTCATTGGCTGGGAGCGTGCGCGGACCCTGGAGAACCGGGATCCATTCTCGATTTTCGAGGTACGGGGCGGATTCCAGCCGAACACGCCGGTCAGCGAAGCCGATGCGGCCAGCGTCAAGCTGGTGACCGTCGCCGAGTTCTTGGAAGAGCCGGTTTTCCCGGTCGACTTGGAGCTGAGCATCGAGCACGCCGACGCCGATGTGGCGGGTGATCTCTCCTTTACTGTGTTCGGCGCGGCCGTGCTGGCCGAGGTGGCCACATGGGGCCGGGCCTCGCTCGTTCTCGAGGGGCGCGGCCAGGTCCCGACTTCCTCCGGAGCGCCGGCCCAGCGCTGGCGGGCGCTGGGCGGTTGGGGCACGCTGCCCAGCCTCAGGCCCCTCGAGAGGCAGGGCGACACCATGTGGTGGGCGGCGGCCACCGTTCGAGCACCCCTGGACCGCCGGGTGGCGACGCGCTGGGAGCTGGTGCCGTGGCTGCAGTACGCGGCAGGGAACGCCTGGATCGAAGGGGCCGGGCGCCCAGCCACGGTTCACAACCTGGGTGTGGGAATAACTGTGGGGCCCGTGGCCGCTGCGGTGTACACGGCGCCGAGCGATGATTTCAAGACGGTCCTGGCTATCGGTTTCGATCGCCAGCGCTGATCCTCCTCCGGCCGCTAATAGCCAGTTTTGACAACCGTTTAGTGGGTTGTTAGTTTTGTTGGCGTGAAAATTGCTTAGCGGCGCCCATTCTTCGCGTGTGAACCGGTCGACAGGGACCGACGGCGGCGGTGTGCTGGGAGTGATCCCCGCCCGCCTCGCCTCGTCGAGGCTGCCAAGGAAACCGCTGATCCCCATTGCGGGGCGCCCGCTGATCGAATGGGTCTGGCGGCGTATGGCAACCATCGACTTGGTGGATGGGCTGATCGTCGCCGCCGACGACCCGGAGATCGTGAGTGCCGTCGAGGAGTTCGGGGGCAGAGCGGTCTTGACCCGGGTCGATCACGCGTCGGGCACCGACCGGGTGGCGGAAGTCGCGGAGTTGGCTGAATTCCGGGACTTCGGCTGGATCGTGAACCTCCAGGGCGACGAGCCGTTTCTGCCGGCCGGCGCAGCCGAGGCGGCGATCGCGCTCGTGAAGACGGGTTGGGATGTGGGGACGGCCGCGGCCCCGATCTCGAGTATCGAGGAGTGGGAGGACCCGTCGACCGTGAAGGTCGTCCTGGACGACGAGGGTGGCGCGCTCTACTTCAGCCGCGCGCCGGTCCCGCACGATCGAACCGGGAGTACCCCTCTGGGAGCCGCTGAGCGGGCGGTGCCGTTGCGCCACGTCGGGGTCTACAGCTTCACCCGAACGGCGCTGCGGCGCGCGACCACGCTTCCCCCGCACCCGTTGGAGAAGAGGGAAGGGCTCGAGCAGCTGCGCTGGCTGTCGGCGGGCCTGCGGATCGGGGTAGGCATCGTGGGAGGTGGTGGCCCTGGCGTGGACACGGAGGCTGACCTGGTGCGAGCCGAGGAGATCCTGGGAGGGAGGGAAGAGAGCACATGAGCGAGAGGTCTGGGCCTGCCAAGATGATCTTTGTGACCGGCGGCGTCGTCTCCTCTCTTGGGAAGGGGATCGCCGCCGCGTCGATCGGTCGATTGTTGGTCGAGCGGGGGCTGAAGGTCACGATTCAGAAATTCGACCCGTACATCAACGTCGATCCGGGCACGCTGTCACCGTTCCAGCACGGCGAAGTATACGTCACGGATGACGGCGCCGAGACCGACCTGGACCTGGGGCACTACGAGCGATTCATCGAGGAATCGCTTTCCCAGGCCAACAACGTAACGACGGGCCGGATCTACCAGGACGTAATCACGAAAGAGCGGCGCGGCGAGTATCTCGGCTCTACCGTCCAGGTGATCCC
>JBDHHM010000143.1:0-7871 GCA_039589355.1 Gemmatimonadota bacterium
TGGCGCCGGAAGCTCGAGCCCAGGGTCGCGACCCAGGTAACCGAGAACACATCGATACGGTCCATCAGCTCGAGTACGGCCCCGACGATTCCCGAGCGTTCCTGGCCGGCGACGGAGCGGAAGAACGCCGAGGTGTTGAATCCCGCCGAGATGCGGATGCTCCGCGAGCTGCCGAAATCGCGCGTAAGGATCGTATCGCCTTCCTGTTCATCGACGAACGACGCCCCGGTATTGAGACCGAAGCGGGTATCGAAGGCGAACTGAGGCGTCAGCCAGGGCGCGATGCCCGGCCGGTAGGTCCAGTTCACGTCGAGGCTGCGCGCGACGACCCAACCGAAGTCGACTCCGAGAACGCTCGAACGCTCGGCATCGATGAGCTCCTGACCACGGCTACCCTGCACGACCTGCTCGGTCGGTACCAGATCGCGGCCTTGGGTGAAGAAGAACCGGCCGGTGAGATCGGTGAGCGGTTCGAAGTTGAGCGTCGTAACTGTCTGCAGGCGCTCATCGAGCGTCAGGATGGGCACCACGCCCGTGTCGGCGGGCAGCCCCACAATTTCCTCGAACCGCTGCGTCTCCGCTTCGTTATCAAGGTACGTCGCGCCGAGCTGGAGCGATGTAGGTGTGAGACGCAGGCGCGATCGTCGCACCGACTCCGGAAGGAAGAAGACCAGGTACCCCAGAGGGCCGGGGAAGATGGGTATCGATATCTCACCAACCTGGTCGCGGAAGCCGTAACTGGCCGCAAACCCCGAGGACTCGATTTCCGAGCGTGATGTCCGGCCCGAGCGCCTATCATACGTGAGCCTCACCGACGAGTTATCGACGAACCAGCCGATCCCCGGCGCGACATCCGAAGGACGCTTGCTCAGCGTGAGGTCCATTCGAAAGTTCCGGCTCTCGGGCGCGCGCAACCCCGGCAACTGCTCCGCCGCTATGTCGGTGCGCGGCAGGAGCAGCGGCTTCGTGCCGGACTTCAGGTACGTAACGTTGAAGGGCATGTTCAGGCCCCACGCATCCGGGAGCATTCGTCCAAATTCGAGCCGGCCGCCAACAGAGTATTCGCTGGCGGAGCGGAAGCTCGGATTCTGCGCGAGTTGCCGGAAATAGGGGTTCTCGCTGGAGTACGAGAAGTTGAATCCCAGAACATCTGACGCCCGGACGTCCATGTCGATCCGCCCAACCAGCCCGGCATCGTCGACCGGCAGGTCGAGACGCAGGTCATCCACCCAAATCTCACCGGACACGAATGGATCGAGGCTCGCGTTGTGCGCACCCAGTGAAATCTGGCGGATCGCCGCCAGGTTGGGTGCGCGCGATCGCTGGCCGATCACGATCGCGTACGTGCTGTCGCCATCCGGGAAGACGTCCACATCCCAGATCTTCAGCGCGCTATCCCCAGGCAAACCACCCTGCCTCAGCATGATATCTTCGGCCCGTGCGCGCAGCGCGATGAAGCGGTCGAGGTCGATCGTTATTTCCGGTAGCCATGCCCGCCGCAACTCTTCGCCCTCCGCACCCGGCGGTACCTCCTTGAGCTCGGTCTGGTACAGGTAGTAGTTGCCGATGTCTTCGCCGAGCTTGACGAAGAAGCGCAGCGGTCCGCCGCCGATGCCCCATGGGCCGTCGACGCCGAGGGCCCAGACCCGCAATCCGCGGTAGGAGAGGAAGTCTCGGGGGGTCTGAGCGTACTGCAGGTAGACTTCGGCCCGCTGCTCGGGGCCGAGCTCGGTGAAACGGACACTCAGCGACTGTTCGTTGATCGTGACGCCGCCGAATCCGAACTGATCGCTCTGGTTTGCCACCTGGTCGGTGACTCCCGGGGGCGGCTGGTAGCGCGCATCCAGCGTGCTGATCGGGCCGACCTCTACCGGGGTCTCGAGGCCGGCGACCGTCATCGTGTCGGTGAGACCCTCGACCACGCCGCTGCTGCCGCGCTTCAACCAGCGGGAGCCGAGGAATCGAACGCGGGCCAGGATGAGCTCGGTGTCGGAATCGGACACTGCGGTCAGGCGGAGATGGCGCACGTTCTGGAGATCGGCGTCGCTGACCCGCTCGCTGTGATCGGGTCTCCGGAGCGGGACTCGATAGAGGCGGAAGCGGCCGCCGTCGATCTCGCTGGCCTCGCGGACGAAGTAGGGACCAGTGGGGTCGCCGATCTCGACCGTGTAGCGGAAGAATCTCTCTTCGTCGTCCAGCACGCCGTTCTGGTTCAGGTCCTCGGAATCCTCGAGCCCGTTGTTGCGGGTACAGTTGGCGGCGACGTCACCGAGCGAGTAGATGCGCGTGCCGGGATCGGCCTCGCACCCGGTGCCCCAAAGCCCGATGTCGTCTACGTTGCTCCAGATCCGCGGAGGATCTACCTCGCGGTCCAAATCACCGAGCCCGGACGGCAGGCCCAGCGAGTCGATAGCGAACGCGTCCTCGCTCAGGGTCCCCAGGTCGATGATCAGATCGGTCGAGTCAACCAGTTCATCGTCGACGGCGACATAGAACTCGAGGAACTCGATGGTCGTGAAGTTCTGACCATTGGCGGCCAGCACGTTCGTGACCGATGCCCATGCGGGGCCCGGTGCGGGGTTAGGGTTCGGCGCCAGCCTGCGGTTCTCCGGCATCCTGAGAGTCATCGAGAGGACCGGCTCGGGTCTCGTCTGCCCCTGGACACGAAGCTGCTCATCGATCTGCCGAGGAAAGAGTCCACCGAACACCGCTTCGCCCTCGGGAGTCTGCACGGAGTACTGGTCCTGCCATACGATCTCCGCCGCGTTGCTCTCGTCGAAGAACGGCGGAGCGACCGTCTCGGCGCCGGCATTGGTGGCCGGCGCTGCCCCGAGCTTCCAGGTCCGGGAGAGCATGGTCACGGTGAACCCGGACCCGCCCTCGAAATCCTCGACGTAGGTCACGCCTTGCGTGTTCGTGCTCGGCATCGACAGGGCGAGCTCGCCGCCTGAAATTCAACCGAGCCGAGACGCCGCCCAGTTGCACGGCGCTCGGTTCGAGTCCAAGCTCGGGGCGAGTCTGCAGCGTTTTCTCGGACTGCGAGAGGCCGATGAAATTGAGCTCACCGGCGGGCCCGAGCGCGTAGCGGGCCTGCAGACCGAAAACAGACGTCGGTGCCAGCTGGAACAAGGGCTTCTGCTCGAAGGTCACACGTAGCCTGGCGTCGGGATTGTCGAGGAACCAGCGCTCGGGATCCCGCAGCTCGACCTGCCCGATATCGTAATCGATGATGTAGTCTTCGCCGCGTGTGAGCTCGCGGTCGTCGATAAGAACCCGCTCGCTGCCTTCGCGGACGCCGCCGAAGCCAAGTGAAATGGTGGAGAGGAAACCCTCGAACCTCTGCCTGTAGTTGATGGACAGGAGGTAGAGGTTCGAACCGAGGCGGATCTGATCGTTGGGCTCGTCGTAGATCGCGTTGTTCTGGTCGCCGGGTTCGAGCGGAAACGGCTGGCCGTTGACCGGATCGCTGACGTCCCTCAAAGGTGGCGGGGCGCGGAAGGGTTCGAGGGTGGGCGGCACGATGTATGTGCCGGTCGGCCCCGTTGTCCCGTAGCCGCCCGTTTCGCCGGCGTCATACATCCGCGACGCGTCCAGCATGTTGTCGGTCGGATTATCGTCGAGCCCAAAGATCTTCAGGAACTCGAGCTGTGTGGCGCTCGGCGTCGAGCGAAACGTGTTGCCCACCTCCGGATCGCCCTGCGAGATCGTGAGCTCCACACTCGAGAGCACCACTCCGGGGCTAACCGAGACGCGATAGACATGATGCATCTCGCGCCGCCAGGTCGCCGTGCCCGGACGGTGGTTCACGCCTTTCATCAGCTCGAGGAACGGCGGTGGGTTGTTCTCGGGATCCGCGTTATGAGCATCAGACGCCTGTTCGGCATCGAACGTGCCCACCTCCTCCCCGTCGGCGTTGATGTAGGTGACCGCCAGTCCCTCCTGCGTGGGAAGCGTGTTTCGCAGCTGGAGCCAGAGGCCGCTCTGGTGAAGGATGTAGTCCTCACCCTCGATGAGAGGCCGGAAAAGTCCGGTGAGCGTATCGGCGACCACCGTATCGGCCCCCAGTTCGGTCTCCAGTGTGTCCTCGGCAACCGCAACCGCGGTGATGAAACCCTCAGGGATCTGGGCACCGATATCCACGCCGAGAACCTCGTAACGGTAGACCTTGACGACGGAGGCCGGGCGCACGCTCGACTCGGCGTCCGAGGCGAGGAGTCGCTGGATATCGACGTGGGGATAGCCGAAGAGATGCGTCGGGCTGAAGAGGAAGAAGAACCGTCCACGCTCGTAGTCGGCGTCATCGAGGATCGTGGTCGCGCTCTGTTCGAACCCCTGGCCGGTGCCGCCGACCTGCAGCTCCCGGCTGCCCAAGTCGCCTCTCTGCTGAGCCCAGACCGCCTGGAAGTCGACGGGACCCATCTGGCCGGCGGCGCGGACGCCGAAGTTGCCGGCCGGGATGCCCCGGGTCAGGTAGCGGCTGTGCGGCAGGGGGAAGCTGACGTCGCCGACCTCGAGCCTCTGCAGGATCTCGTCCTCGAGACCCTGATAGAAGACGTTGATGTTGTTGGCGGCGTCGAACTCGCGCCGGTTGTCATAGTCCACGCTCACGTGCAGGCGCTGCGACAGCGTGCCTCCCACCCGCGCCCCCACCTGGATGTCCGGCTTGAGCGTCGGGATCAGGCTGGGGCTGCAGTTCGTCTGGATCGTCACGTCGCACGGACGGAAGCGGTTCCAGCCACCGCCCAGCTCGACCCGCCCCTCGACCTCGAATCCGAGGTCCGCATATTGACCCAGCACGTCCGAGATCGTCTGCTCGTCCCGGGCAGCCGCCTCGGTGGGTGGCGCGGCAGCCTCCTCACGGAACGCAGGCTCCTCCGCAACCGGTTCAGCCGGCGGCCCGGGAGGCTCAACGGCGAGCGCGCCGGCCTGCACGCTGGTGCCGGCGAGCGGGCGGCTGCGAAGCCAGAGCGCCGACGCCCACTCCCGCGATTTCACCGCCAGTTCACCCGCCCAGATGTCCCCGAAGTCGCTGGCGCGTGGCCTCAACTCGGGCCGCTGGCGCACGGGGTCGGGCAGCCGGGAGACGAGATCGGTAGAGAACGGCAGCGGCAGCGGCTTGAGCCCGATCGACAGGCCCGCCGGGCGGGGAGCCTGAGCGGCAGTGTCCTGGGCGGACGGGCTCGCCGGGGCGGCGATATCCCCGGCACCCGCTTGCCCCGGGGGCCATCCCATGGCCAGAATGACGGCAGCGCCGCCGGAGAGAGCGAGCTTCAGGCGCACCTTATGGCCGCAATCGGTGTATTAGCTCGGGACAGATTCCGCTGGGTTCTCGACAGACAATGAAGATACTGAGGCGCTACATACTTCGCGAGCATATCGGGCCCTTCGTCGCGGCGAGCGGCGTTCTCACGGGCCTGATGCTGCTCAACCAGCTCGCCAAGCGATTCGGCGACCTGGTCGGCAAGGGGCTGCCCTGGTACGTGATCGGCGAGGTCTTCGGCCTGTCGGTCCCGTTCATCGTCGCCATGACTATGCCGATGGCCGTCCTCGTAGCGGTCCTCTACACGTTCAGCCGCCTGAGCAGCGACAACGAGATCACAGCGGTCAAAGCGGGGGGAGTCGGTATCCTCCGTCTCACGCTCCCTGTGCTCGTAGCATCCACCGTAGTCGCAGTCGCTATGGTAGCGTTCAACGATCGCGTCCTCCCCGAGTCGAATCACAAGCTTCGGACACTGCTCTCCGACATCGGCAGGAAACAGCCGACGTTCGAGCTTCGCGAGCGCGTCATCAACGAGATCGTGGACAACCAGCTCTTCCTGCAGGCGGCACGGATCGACCGATTGCGGAGCGTGCTCTGGGACCTGGTCATCTTCGACGTCGGTCGAGCGAACACCAGTCGGACGACCTATGCCGATTCCGGTTACATGGCCTTCAACGAGACACAAACGGACCTTTACCTAACCCTCTATGACGGCTCGATGCATGAGCTGGACACCCGCAAGCCCAGCCTCGCGCAGCGCACCTACTACTCGAGGCAGGTGATCCGCGTCATCGGTGTGACGAACGAGTTGGAACGCGGCCGCGGCGCCGATTGGCGCGGCGACCGCGAGATGAACATCGCCATGATGCGGGCGCAGGTCGAGGAACGACGCGAGCGACTCGTTCAGCTCAACGACACGCTGGACGCCTTGATCGCCTTGGCCAACCCGATCCGCGTCAGCCGGCCGGAGGTAGACAGGGCTACCCAGGCGATTCCATTAGACGCACAAACCGCCGACCCGCCGGACGTCGAAGGCGACGAGGCCGCCGCACACGACGAGCGGTCTCCTGACCGACCCGCGGGCGCCGCGCGCCCGGCCGAAGACATGCAGACGAGCGACTCGCCCGAGCGGCGCACAACGAGCGCCCAAGAACTCAGGACGCGGTTGAGACCGGCGCGCCGGCCACCCTACCCTCCGGACGGCAGCGCGCTCGGCTTCGCGGCCCGCATGCGCGGCGAACTCGAACGTATAGCTAACCGTCGCGACCTTCAGCGTCGCGAGTTTAACAGGTACTCGGTTGAGATTCAGAAGAAGTACGCGATTCCGGTCGCCGCCATCGTCTTCGTGTTGATCGGAGCGCCGATCGGTGTCCGCTTCCCGCGCGGCGGAATCGGCATGGTGATCGGCGTAAGCCTGACGGTCTTCAGCGTGTACTACGTCTTCCTGATTGGCGGTGAGGAGTTCGCCGACAGGAACCTGGTGTCACCTTTCTGGGCGATGTGGACGCCCAACGTCATCTTCGCCGCCCTCGGTTGTGCCATCCTCTACATCGTCTCGCGCTCCGGCACCCGGCGAGTCCATCCCATACTCGGCCGGCTGCGCGGTCTGTCCCGCTCGCGCCGGCGCGCCGCAGCAGACGAGGCCGCGGCATGAGGACGCTCGACCGCTACGTGGCAGGCCTTTACATCAAGGTCTTCGTGATCTGCGTCGTCGGGGCGCCGCTGATGTTCATGATCATCAAGTTGACCGACGACATCGACAACTATCTCGCCCGCGGGCTCACGGTCCGGCAGATTTTCCTCGCCTACGTGTACGATTTTCCGTACCAGATGGGCCTATCCTTCCCCGTCGCCAGCCTATTCGGCGCCGTCTTCACGGTCGCCCTCATGAGCCGCTACTTCGAGGTAACCGCGGCAAAGGCCAGTGGAATCAGTTTCTACCGGGTCATCGCGCCGTTGATAGCGCTTGGCGCGCTGGTGAGCATCGGCGGCTTGGCCCTCGGCGAACTGGTTCCGGTGACCAACCGTCTCCGAGCCGAGGCGCTCGGCGAGCGCGGGGCCAGGAGCCGCAGCAGCCGCACGAGGTTCGTGTACGGCGCCGACGGCGGCCGAGCGTACACCGTGCGGCGGCTAATGGCTAGTACGGGCCGGATCGACGACATAGTCATCGACCGCGAGGGGACGGGGCCGGAGTACCCGACTTACAGGGTCTTCGCGCCGGTGGCGACGTGGGCGGAAGGGCGCTGGCAGCTGCTCCGAGGCCACCTCCACTATTTCCCACAGCGAGACCAGGCCGTCAGCTTCTCGTTCGACTCACTTTACCATCGCGATTTCTCGGAGTCGCCGCAGGCATTGTTGGCGGAGCCGAAAGATCCCGAAGAGATGGACTACCGCGAGCTGGGCACCTTCATCGAGTCGATCCAACGCTCGGGCGGCGACGCGCGCAAGCTGATCGTCGAACGGGAGCTGAAGATCGCCTTCCCGATGGCCTGCCTGATCGTGGTACTCTTCGGCTCGGCGTTGGGCATGGCCACGGGCCGTCGTGGACCGGCCATGGGAATAGGCATAGCCCTGGCCACCGTGCTCCTCTACCTGATCGCCGTCCGGATCT
>JBDHHM010000144.1:0-8480 GCA_039589355.1 Gemmatimonadota bacterium
ACGCGGTCCGCCCAGCCTTCCGCTTCGCTCATCACCTCGGTGACCGTATCGAACCCTTCCTCCATCGACTCCACGACGGCGCCGATCGCGTGTGTCGTTTCCCGCGTCTCTTCCAACGCCTCGCGTGTCGACTCGAGCTGGCCCAGCACGGTGTCGGTCGCCTCCTGCGCACTATCGGCCGCGTCGCCCGCCTGGTTCGCCAGCTTGCGGATCTCGTCGGCCAGGACGCCGAACCCGCGAGCCTCCGCACCGGCACGCGCGGCCTCGATCGCCGCGTTCAGTGCCAGCAGGTTGGTGCGCCGTGCGAACTGCTTGATGAGATCGACGAAGTCGCCGAAGCGGCGCGACGCCTCGACGAACTCGAGCAGCCGCGAGGTTGCCTGATCGGAGCGCTCGGCCATCTGCTCCACCTGCGTGTGGCCCTCTCGCAGGCGCTCGCGGTTGCGCTCGGCCACACCGAGTAGCTCGCGGCTGCGTTGGGTCGACGTCTCGGCGCCCTGAGCCAGGTCACGGGCCGCCGAGCCCAGCGCTTCCATCTGCGCGTTGACCTCCTGGATCGTCTCCGAGTGCTCGGCCGCTTCGCCCGTCAGGCGCGCCAGCGTGCTCGTCATCTCCTCAGCGCCGGCGGAGAGCTGCTCCACGGCGGTGGCGATCTCCTCGCTGCGCGTTCGCGTGTGATAGCTGGCCTCGTGCAGCGACCCGACCAACTCGCTTAGCCGGTCGATCATCTGCTGGACCGCTACACACAGCCTCCTCACCTCACCCCTTCCCATCTCCATGATGCTCACTCGCAGGTCGCCGCCGCCGACTTGGTCCGCCGCGCTGACGACCTGGCTGACGGGCCGGCCGACCTGCCGCCTGATCCAATATCCGGCGATGATGATCCCGACCAGCGCGGTCAGCAGTGCCACGAAACCGCCGATCAAGATCGCTGTCCTTACCGACCGCAGAATAGCGAAGGCCTGATCCTCCGGCACCCAGTAGATGACCTGCCAGCGATTGTCGAACGCGCGCCTGGCCATCCCGACGATCGGCTCCCCGTCGCTCGACGTGGAACGCAGGACGCCGGTCTCGGCCAGTACGGCGAGATCGGGATGCGGTTCCAGCAGGTTGTCTTCATTGGGGTCGCTGATCAGGCGCCCATACTCGTCGACGACCTGAACGTAGCCCCACCCCTGGGCGAGCTGGTTGAGGTTCGGACGCAAGCGCCCGAGATCCAGAACGCCCTTCACGACTCCCGTCATCGCACCGCCGGTGCCCACCACCGGCCACGATATCGACACCGAGACAGCGCTCGTCGACTCGTCGCGCTCCACGCCAGAGACGTGCGCCAGGCCTGAAAACGCCTCCTGCCACCAAACCTCGTCGCTCTGCACGAAGTCCGTCGTCAGCCCACTTCCTGCGACCACGAAGCCGCTACGGTCGGTGACGAACAGCTCGGCGAACATCGAACGCTCGACGACGCCCGCGAGATGGCGGTCGACCTCCGGGTCGATCTGCAATGACCTCATCTCGGCCATTCGGCGCTCCGCTTCACCCAAGGAAACTCGGTCGAGTCCCAGCTGACGCGCCCGGGCAGCCCCCCGAACGGCCACATCGATCACCGCCGGGGAGATCACGAGCATCTCCAGATCCCTAACGGCGCCCTGCACGGTGGCGTCCGTCACCGCAGCGACCGAGCTCGCCCGCTCTCGAAGCTGCCGCTCCACCTCGGGCTCTATCAGCTGCTGAGCGCCACCCCAGGCGAGGGCGAAGAAGGCGACGATGACGATCACCAATATGCCGCCGACGATTCCGGAGAGCAGTCGTTGCAGGTCGATGGCCTTCCAACCGGTAGTCTCAGGCACTGCTACCTCCATATGAGGCTTGATTCTGGTCAGGCCGGGGGTCCGAAGGGGGGGAGTTGGTAAGAACTGCGCCGACAACAGTTTGGCGCGTCAGGCGCCTTTAGTCAAGTGCGCCGCAAACTTCGATGTGGGATGTTCGATGTCCAGTGTTCAGTGTTCAGCTCACGCGTGCGCCCACCAAGCACACGCGATCCCACCGGTCAGGAGTTCCCAGCCGACCTCATCGTAGCCCGCGCCCGTCAACAGCGTGGCAAGCTCCTCGGGTTCCGCGAAACGGAATACCGACTCTGGTAGGTAAGTGTACGCGTAGCTATGTTTTGAGATCACTCGCCCGGCCAACGGCAGCAATCGGGTGAAGTAGAAGCGGTATAGCCACCTGAGCGGCCCGCGCTCCGGCATGGCGAAGTCGAGGATCACCAGCCGCGCACCGGGTCGCAGGACCCGCTTCAGTTCCCGCAGGCCCGCATCGATGTCGGTCAGGTTCCGGACGCCGAAAGCGGCCATCGCGCCGTCGAAGCCGCCCCCGGCGGCCGGTAGCTTCAAGGCGTCGGCACAGACCGGCGCGACCGCCAGCCGGGTGATCTTGGGAAGTCCTTTGTGGAGCATCGCCTGCGAGAAGTCGACTGCGAGGACATGGCCGGTGAATCCCGGGCGCCGAGCAAGCTCGATCGCCAGATCGAGCGTTGTTGAGGCTGAGGAGATGGTTGAGCAGATCGTAGCGCGGCGCGATCGCCGAGAACATCTCGCGGACCGCCTGCGCTCGCTCACCCTGGGACTCGGCCTCCAGCGGGGCGAGGGGATGCCTCGGCGAGCTTGTCATGATTGGCGGCGAACTTACGGGAGGGGGTCAACCCCTGCAACCCGGTGAGACGGGACCGCCCACCCAGCCGTAGGGCTCCAGGCCCCGGGAGCGCCCCCGATCCGCCCGGCGGCGAGCCACCCGACGACAAGGAGCTGGTCGTCCAGGCCCTGAAAGGGGATGAGGCGGCGTATCGAGAACTGCTCGAGCGCTTCCGACGGCCCGTCTTCTCCCTGATCTACCGGATGATCGGGGACCGTGAGCAAGCTGAGGACCTGGCGCAGGAGTCCTTCGTCAAAGCCTTCAACAACCTCGACAGCTACAATCCCAACTACCGGTTCTCCTCCTGGCTGTTCAAGATCGCCAATAACCACGCCATCGATCACCTGAGGCGCGCGCGACTCCCCACAGTCTCGATCCACGGCTCACCCCACGCCGCCGACGCCGAGCGCGAGGAGGAGACCCGCATCATCCTCGAAGCCCAGGACGAGTCGCCGGAGCAGGAATTCCTCGCCCTCCAGTTGGGAAGCAAGATCGAGCAAGCTATCACCAAGCTGCGACCCGAGTACAAAACCGCCGTCATCCTGCGCCACGTCGAGAACAGGCCGTACGAGGAGATCGCCGAGATCATGGACGTCCCTATCGGGACGGTGAAGACGTTCCTCCACCGGAATCCGAGGTATCCGTGGAATCCGTGGAATCGGGGACTCGGGGAGTCTTCCTCTCCACCTCCCGGAATCCCGCATCCCACGGACTCCACGGATTCCACGGATTCCCGAGCGTTACAATTCTTGAATTCCCAACAACTTACAGTCTTGAAGCGACCATTCCCGAATTCCCTAACTCCCGCTGAAACCTGCAGGGGGGTTGTCTCGTAATGGAGAGCAGCGGGCAGGTAGAAATGAAAATCTGGACTTCCGAGGGACATCTCTCTGAGCTGGCCCTGGAGCATCGGGCAGCCGATGAGGTATCGGCGAGCGAGCTCGCGGTCTGCCGGGCCGAGCATGCAAGGTGGCGCCGGCTCCTCCACACCCTAGCGACGCTGCAGGCTGTCGAGCCGTCCGCGTCCTTTGACGATGGGGTGCTGGCACGGGTGCGGCTGCCCGAGCCGGCCGAGACCGTTGGACCGGCCCGGCTACCGTCGCTCGCCCGACGGCTACGCCCGGTGGCAGTTGCCGCGGCGGCCGTTTGGACCGTCGCGGTGGTCGGCGGTGCGGCTTGGCTGCAGCAAACGGTCGATGTCCCGGGCTCGATACTCCTCGCCCGCTTCTTCTCGAACGCCAGAGAGCTGCTGCTGGCAGCGGTCCTCAAGCTGGGCGCGATCCTGCACTTGAGCGGGCTCGCCGACGCGTGGACCGAACTCGTCGAGACGGTTCCGGGGTCCGGCGTGGTGATCGCCGGCGGCCTTATCACAGTGCTGTCCGGACTCGCGATCTGGACGCTCTACCGTGTGACCGGCTACAAACCTCCAGAGGCCAACGCACATGCTTAAGCACCTGCGACACATCGGACTGATTTTCCTCTTCTTCGCCGTGGCCCTGCCGACGGCGGTAACCGGCCAGACGGCGCAGGCGGTCGAGGAGATCCTCCAAACGTCAGTGGCGCTGACCGGGGACGAAGCGATCCTCGACCTCGAGCTGGCCAGCGGCCGCTCGCTGCAGATCCGGCTCAGCGACGGGCTCGTCCTCATCGACGGCGACGAGGCGGGCAGTTACGCGCCGGGCGGGGCGTTGGAATCGGCCTGGCGCGATCTGCTGCGCGAGGCGAGCCTGGGCGAGCTGGGCGGCGGCTGGGCGCGATTCTGGGGCACGGAATTCCGGAGCGCCGACGCTGCGGCGGCCGCGACTATTCGGGACGCGCTGGCACGGCTGGTGGCCGGTATGTCGGCGGAACTGGCCGCCGAAGCCCGCGTCGAGGCGGTGGCGGAGGCGGCAGCCGCGATCGAAGAGGCAGCAGTGGCCCAAGAAGCGGCGGCGGCGGCAGTGGCGGCGGCCGTTGAAGCACAGGTAGAGGCCGTGGAAGGCGTTTCCCTGGACGAGGTGATCGTTGGCGGTCTGGTAGTGGAGCTCAGTGAGGTCGAAGGCCTGGCTCGCCAGCTCGTGCGGATCGGGCTCGCGCCCGAGCTCGAGCGCCTGCTCAACGGGGACCTCGAGATGCCGGTCCGTATAGTGATCGACGCCGATGAGTACCGGCTGCCCGAAGGGGCCGTGCTGGACGAGATGCTGCTGCTGGTGGAGTCGGACGGTGTGGTGGCCGGCAAGATCCGCTCGAATGTGCTGGTAGCCGATGGCACGCTGCTCATCCTGCCTACGGCGGAGATCGAAGGTGACGTGATCGCCATCGACGCCACCGTCACGAACCAGGGCGGCGCGATCGCCGGCACGATACGGGAGTCGCTCCACCGGACACCTGTAGTGGTGATGCCTGCCGTTCCGCGCATCCGTATCTCGCGCCAGGCGCCGTCGGCGCTCAGCCGTGTGACCTCCGGCCTGGGATCACTGGCCAAGACGGTTGCCATGTACCTGCTGTTCGGGTTCATGGGTGCTCTGATCGTTTACCTGTTCCGAGGGCATCTGGAGACGGTGAGCGACACGGTCTCGTACAGTTTCGGCCGCTCGTTCCTGGCCGGGCTGGCCGCCGAGGTGTTGTTCCTGCCGATCGGGCTTGTAATGACAGTGCTCGTCGTCACGGCGATCGCCGTCCCGTTCTACATCATCGCGTTCGCGCTCCTGTCGCTGCTGGGCTACGTGTCGGTGGCCCACGCGGCCGGCGAGAACTTGACGCGCCGCCGCTTCTCGTGGACCGACCGCATGCGGCGGGCCAACTCCTACTACTACGTGCTGAACGGGCTCGGCGTGCTGCTCGCCCTGTTCGTCGGCGCTGCCATCACCCAGATGGCGTACCCGCTGCTGGGCTGGGCACACGACCTCTTGATCGCCTCGGCCTGGATCCTCACCTGGATCGCAGCGACCTCCGGGCTGGGCGCGGCGGTGCTCTCCCGAGCGGGTACGCGGCGAACCTACGCGCGGCCGCATGAGCTCCCCGAGCTTCCCGCGGATACGCTGGCGGAAGAGATGGCGCCGATGGAGGGCGCTGCCGAGGCCCGGCGCCGTGCCCGGGAGGAGAGCGATGAGATCTAGCGTAGTACTCGCGCTGGCCGTCGCGCTGGCCGCCACCATGGCTCCTCAGGCTGCGGGCCAGACGTGGCGGACCGAGGCGAAGGCGCGGCAGCGTCGCGGCCAGGAGTTTCTCGACGTCAAGGTCACGTACGCGGTGGGCAGATTCGAATTGAGGAGAGGACCCGATCGGCTGCTCTACCGGCTCGACTCCCGGTACGACGAGGAAGTCTTCATCCTGCACAGCAACTACCTCGAATCCGAGAGCCGCGGCGACTTGCGGGTGGAGATCGACGACCTCGGTGAAGTCGATTTCGGGGACCTGAAAGACTACGACTACGAGGGCGGTAATCTGACCCTCGACCTCTCCGGCGCGATCCCCCTCGCCCTTGACCTCCAGATGGGTGCGGTCGAAGCGGAGCTCGATCTGGGCGGCCTGCGGCTGCAACGCATCTCGCTGCAGACCGGTGCCAGCGACACTCGCGTGAGCTTCAGCGAGCCGAACCGCGAAGCTGCCGAGTTCTGCACCTTCAAGGCCGGTGCCGCCGCATTAAGGGTCGAGGGCCTGGGTAACTCCGGCTGCCGGAGGATGTCCGTGTCCGGTGGCGTGGGCACTCTGGTCCTGGACTTCTCAGGGGAGTGGGACTACGACGCGACCGGTGATATCAACGTCGGGCTGGGGACGGTCGAGATCAGTGTACCCGCCGAGCTCGGGGTCCGCATCGAAAAGAGCACCTTCCTCATGTCGTTCGACGCGCCCGGCTTCGTCAAACAGGACGGCGGGGTCTGGCTCAGCCGCAACTGGGACACGGCTGAGAATCGTCTTACCCTGTCGGTGAGCGGCGTGCTGGGCGGAGTCGAGATCGATCGTATCTAAGTCAACATCCAATACCCGACATCCATTGATCAGTTGATCAAGTGGTGCCGGATATTGGATATTGAAGCTGTCCCCTACGTTTCCGCCTCTTCAAGCGCCGCCACCAACTTATCCGCCAGCTCCACGAACGCTTTCGCCTCCGGCGACTCCGGCGCGCTCGCTACAGTCGGCTGTCCGCTGTCCCCGGCTTCCATCACCGAGGCTCCCAGCGGGACCTCGCCGAGGAATGGTACGCCGGCGGTGGCCGCCAGCTTGCGGCCACCGCCCCGCCCGAAGACGTCGGTCCGTTCACTACAGTGCGGGCAAAGGAAGCCGCTCATGTTCTCGACGAGACCGAGAACAGGCACTTCGACGCGCTCGAACATCTTGATCCCTTTGAGCACATCGGCGGTCGCCACTCCCTGCGGCGTCGTAACCATCACGGCACCGTCGACCCTGGCGAGTTGCACGAGCGACAGCTGCGCGTCGCCGGTGCCCGGCGGCATGTCGACGATCAGGTAGTCGAGCTCACCCCACTGTACCTGCTGCAGGAACTGCCGAATGATCCCCATCACGATCGGGCCGCGCCAGATCGCCGGCGTGTCTTCGTCGAGCAGGAAGCCGATGCTCATCAACTTGACGCCGTACGACTCGATCGGGACCACCTTCTCGTCGGCGGTTACGCGGGGCCGACTATAGACACCGAACATGATCGGGATGTCCGGGCCGTAGACATCCGCATCCATGAGGCCCACCCGGGCCCCACGCTTGGCGAGCGCTACCGCCAGATTCGCGGCAACGGTCGATTTTCCCACGCCGCCCTTGCCCGAGCTCACCGCGACTACGCGCTTCACGCCCGGCACGATATCGGGCGTCGGCGGCGCCGGTGTAGGCTCGCTTCTACCTCCACCTCCCTGGCCCATCACAGGCAGTTTACGTCCGGCCCGCGAACCCTCCGCGCCGGTACGCACCTCCATGTTCACCGCCTCGACACCCTCAACCGACTCGGCAACTGCTCTGGCTCGGTCGGCCAGCCCCGCAGGATCATCGGGCCCGGTCAGGAGCACGAAGCCCACCTTTCCGGGGCCTTCCGCCCTCAGTTCCGTCACCGATCCAGACGCCACGATGTCTTTGCCTGTCCCAGGGTCGACGATCGACCTGAGCGCCATCGCAACCTGCTTCACCAGTTCTCGTTCGTCCGCCATAGGTCCCAAAGTTGGCTAAGAGTTTCTCCGCCGGGGATCGATAACAAAAAGCCGGCTGGGGCGTACCCATGCCGGCACATTACGAGACGACTCACGCTGCTCAGACCGCGACGACCGTCTTGACCTCCGGCAGCACATTCCGCAGCCGGTGCTCGATGCCACCCTTCAGCGTCAGCAGCGAGTAGGGGCAGCTGTGACACGCGCCGACGAGACGCAGCTCGACGCGCCCCTCCTCCGGATCGTAGCTGACCAGCTCGACATCCCCACCATCAGCCCGGACCGCCGGCCGGATCTCATCTATGACCGCCTCGATCTTCTCCATCGCCGTCGTCACTACCCGATTCCTCCTCGGCAGATTGCACTGCCGTGATTCTATTAGTGGTTCTCGCAATCTATCTGAGAGCCCGATGTCGGTCAACTTTAAGTGCCGCCAAGATGGCAGACCGCAAAGTGTTGCGCCCTAATAACAAGCGCGTTATCCTGGGGCCGGTAAGAGATCCTTGCCGCCGCTGGCTGAGAAGCAGAAGCATACCTAACGTTGCGGTGCGGGGGAGGCGCTAAGGATCATCCGGTGAATTCTTCCATCACAGGCGACGACCCGAAGGTCGGGGTCGGCTACGAGCGAGCCCACCTCGAGGACTACTGGCGCGTCATCCG
>JBDHHM010000145.1:0-6221 GCA_039589355.1 Gemmatimonadota bacterium
CCCCTCCCGGTCACCGGGTCCGCCGGTGGCCGGGAGGGGGACGGCCTAGTTAGTGCAACCCCATCCGCTCCAGCAGCTGCGTGAACCTGGCGTCTTCTCTTAGACTGTCGGCCCAGGGATCGGCCATAAGGTAGTAAATGAGCCAGGCGGAATCGCGCTCAGCGTGCGCCTTCTCCAACCAGGCGAACGCCTGATCCATGTCGCCCAGTCCGACACAGACCATGGCGCGCAGGTACGATGGGACGTTCACTCGCGCCGCCAGCTCCTCCAGCTTTGGGAGCGTGTCCAGCGCCTCGCTCTTCATCCCGGACAGGGCATAGGTATAGCCGAGCATCCCAACACCCCTCGGATGCTCCTTGGAAAGAGCGATCGCTTTGTGGAATGAGTCAATCGCTTCGCGAAACATCTCGTTTTGCACATACGCTCGCCCGAGATTGACATGAGCCGGCCAGAAGCTGGGATCCATCCCCACGGTCTTTCGTTGCTGCTCGAGAGCCTCGTCGTAACGGCGCGAGTAGTAGAAGACGTCGCCCACGTCCGTGCTGATGATCAGGGACAGCGGGTCGAGCTCTCTGGCACGCGCTACCCGCGCGACGGCCTCATCGAGCTCGCCGCGAATCGTGTGATACCAGGCATACCAGTGGTGGGCTCTCGCATAGCTGGGGTTGAGGGCGAGAGCGCGTTTGAATTCCGCCTCGGCCACCGACCAATCCCAATCGTACCAGGTTTCCACGAAGGCCAGACTCGTATGGGCCTCGGCAAGCGTATCGTCGAGCTCCAACGCCCTGAGCGCGGCCGCCTTCGCTTTCGGGTGAGCCTGTCCGGGATGCGCGACACCGTAGAACGGCAGCAAGTTATAGCAGTCGGCCACTCCCACATGGGCTAGGGCATAGCTGCCGTCTTTTTCTATCGCCTCCTCGAAGTGCTGCAGGCCGAGCCGAAAGCCCTCTTCCGTCCTCTTGTTCCAGTAGAACGTCCCCAGCAGATACGAGTTGTGCGCGTCGAGGTTCAGCGTCGGCTGCTTCTCGATCCGGGCACGGACCGCCGGCGACAGGGTGGCCTTCAAGGCATCGGCTATCCGAATGGCCACGTCGCTCTGGATTGCGAAGATATCCGTGAATTCCCGCTCGTAGGTCTCCGCCCAGATGTGCTCATCCGTCTGGGCGTCGATGAGCTGCGCGGTGATGCGAACCCGATCGGCAGCACGGCGCACACTTCCCTCCAGAATCGTGGCGACACCCAGGTCCCGGCCAATCTCTCGCAGGTTTTGGACCTTGGCCTTGTACTGCATCACAGAGTGACGCGATATCACCTTGAGCTCGGGGATCTTGCAGAGGTGCGTGATGATGTCCTCGGTCACGCCATCGCTGAAGTACTCGTTCTCGGGATCGGCGCTCAGGTTGTCGAAGGGTAGTACGGCGACCGATCGTCGGTCGCGAGCCCGCTCCTCCACTTCGGAGCGCCTCAGCCACGGGAACCGCACATCGAACACCCAGGCCAGCAACAACGCCACGGGGAACCCGGCGAGCGTCGCGACCACGACGAGCGTGAGGACCCAATCGGGCAGGAGCAGAGCCGGAACGACAATCTCCGCTGCCTGCCAGAGTACGAAGGCGACGGCCCCGTAAACGACGGCAACGCGATAGACGTGACGACGCTGCAACTCGCTCGTCAGCCGACCGAGACGCGCCATGGCCTCTCCGGAACGTTGAGGATCTGTAAGGCTAGTAACACGGTTTCAACAGCAAGATGCTAGTCGCATCATGCCGGTGCAACGCCCGGCACGCGCCAGCCGGCAACAGAGCCATGCCCCAGCTTCAGAACCCGGAATTCTCGATTCGCTGGAACGGGGTCTGCAGGCGTTCGGCCGCGTAGGGGCCGTACTCGTACGACAGCCCGTACTGGTCGTGCCGCATGCCGCCTTCGGGATTCATATCCACGACATGCTGGTAGCGAGCGATCGCCTCTTCGCGGCGCCCCAGCAGGTCGAGCATCTGCCCCTGCCAGATGATGGCCACGACCTGCCGGTTCTGGTCGCCGGCCCCCTGGGAGACCTCCTCCAGTCTCACGAAGGCCCGCACCGCTTCCTCGTAGCGCTCCGCGTCGTAAAGCGCGAAGCCCAGGCGCAGCAGTTCTCCCAGCCCCTCGAGCTCTTCCAGCCAACTCGAGTTGTAGGCTTCCACGATTTGCTCACTGCCCCTCTTACCCCAGCCGGCGGCCTTCAGGAAGTAGAGCGGAGAATCTTTCCAGCGGCTGCGCCAACCGGCGAGTTGCTCTTCGAAGGATTCGATCTCGGCGGCGCCAACGGGCGGCAAATCGCTCACGAACGCCTCGAGCTCGGCGAAGAACGCGTCCGGATTCTCGCTGTAGATCGAGTGTCCGGCGCGCTCGATCACCACCATTCGGGCGTTGGGATGGTTGCGCGACAGGATCGTCGGCTTCACCTCACCCCAGGTCAGGTCCCACTTGCCCTCGAGGATGAGCGTGGGGATCGGGCTGCGATCGAAGGCGCCGGTCAGGTCCACCTTCTGCTGGCTCTGGCCCATGATTGGATTGAAGTCGGTGTCGTGGATCCACTCGTAGAGAGCCATCCGAGCGAAGCCGTCCGGAGTGGGCTTGTAGTAGTGTTGGCGCTTCCAGTCGCCGTTGATGTGGTTGTTGTAGACCAGCAGCCGGATGTACTCGTCACGCGACCACCCCTCGCGCTCGCGATGCTCGCGCAGCTGGGTCCTTATCGCGCGCATCCTGTCGATCTCCGCCTGCGAGATGAAATCGTACTGCCCGGACCGGCCCGAATCGACCCACATCCCGGGACTCGCGCCCACGAGGACCAGGCCCGCCACGTTCTGCGGGTGGGTCGCGGTGTAGTATTGCGCCAGAAAGCCGCCGTAAGAGAAGCCGACGAGCACCCACTTGTCGATTCCCAGCGCCGCCCGCAGCGCATCGAGATCGTCCACCGCCTGCTCGACGGTGTAGCCGTCGGCGCCGGGCTCGTAATCGGACAGTCCCGTGCCACGCTGGTCGTAGTAGATGACGCGGGCGAACTCTCGGATTTGGCCGAACCACGGGTGGAAGTAGTGATGCGTGCCGCCCGGACCTCCGTTGATCAACACGAGCGGTACGCCCGACCCCTCCTCCTCGACATAGAGCTCGGCGTCGCCCACGTCCACGCGCCGCGCCGTCAGATCGAGCTGCTCCTCCCAGCGCGGCGTCTCTGGTATTTCCGTGAAGAGAGTTTCCTCGATGTCAACGACACGGTCGAAGACGGACTCGCGCTCCTGAGCAGAAGCCGCGGCCGCGCTGAGCGGGATGGCCGAGAGCAAGAGCAAGTCGACTGTCAGACAAGACCATCGATCACGGGTCATGGTTGCCTCCGAAGTATCGGTTCTGTGTTGCCTGTCAGTTGGACCGCGCCTAGGCGCCGCCGAATAGCGCCACCAGGTACGCGCAATAGCCGGCGACGAAGGTTATGCCCACCGCACGCCCGATCGGTCTGCGGCGCCAAACGAGGACGGTCAACGCGAAGGCGGCACCAAGCATTACCGGAAGGTCTAGGGATGAAAAGCCGCTCGGCACCGGCATCGGGGACCGGCTCACCAGAGTGGCCACTCCCATGATCGCCAGAATGTTGAAGACACAGCTGCCGGTCACGGTCCCGACAGCTACTTCCGTCTGCCGCTGGAAGACTGCGACGAAGGCGGTCGCGAGCTCGGGGAGCGACGTACCGACCGCCACGATTGTCAGGCCGATGACGGCGTCGGAGATGTCGAGCTGCGCCGACACGTCGACCGCGGCCTCGACCATCAGCCAGGCACCGACGGGCAGCAAGACGGCCCCGGCCGCGATAAAGAGGCCGATCATCCACGTCCTGGCCGGCAGCCCGAGCACCCACTCCATCGGCGTCGTCTCCTTCGCCCTGCGGCGGGCACGCTTTGCCGCCCACACCGTGTAGGTCATTATCGCTACCAGCCCTACCAGAAGCACGACACCTGCGAGCCGGTTGAGATCGCCGACCAGACACAGAGCAACGAAGAAGATGCTTACGCCCAGCATGATCGAGGCGTTCCGTCGCTCGTAGCCCCGATCGCAGACGAGTGGAAACGCGATGGCCGGCGCGCCAGCAACGAGGAGGACGTTAGCGATGTTGCTCCCCACGACGTTGCCGATGGCCATCCCAGGGTAGCCGGCCAGGACCGCTTGGACGCTGACAACTAGTTCCGGCAGCGATGTCCCTAACGAGACCACGGTGAGCCCCACGACAAGCGGCGGGACCTGGGCCCGGCGCGCCAGGGCGACCGCGCCACGAACCAGGAGGTCGCCCCCCATGAGAAGGTAGATGAGACCACCTATGAGCTGAATGTAGGGCAACACTAGGCGGGATCGGCTTCGGGCTCGCCGGCGGCCGGCGACCGCCTTTGCATCTGCTTGACCTCTGTGATGTCGCGAGCGACCGCATAAAGCAGACCCGTCTCCGCCTCGGGATACGAGGTCCACAACAGGATCTTGTAGGTGCCGTCGGCGCAGCGGTAACGGTTCTCGAACGAGATGGTGGGGATGCCCTGGGAGAGCTTCTCGACCTCGCGACTGGTCGACGCGACGTCGTCCGGGTGAACGAAGTCATTGAACGGCCGGCCCAGTAGCGTTTCGGCCGGCCAGCCCAGCGTCCGCTCGAAGGCCGGGTTAACACGCTTGAAGTAGCCGTCCGTCCCCGCGATGCACAGCATGTCCAGCGACAGGTCGAAGAACTTCTGGAATTCGTGTAACAGCGTCACCTGTCGCTCCAGCTCCTCCGCCATCTGATTGAAGGTGCGGGCGAGCAGCCCGATTTCGTCTTGCCTGTCCGTCCTGGCTCGAGCGTCCAGCTCGCCGACCCGGATTCGATTCGCGATCTCGGCGAGATCGTGTATCGGTTTCGCGAACCGGAGGCCGAGGAAGATCCCAACCACGATCGCGAAGGCCGAGAGCGAGAGACCGAGCCGCGCCAGATTCAGTCCCCAGTCGACCTCGGGTAGGTAGCGGGTCGCCGCCCAGACCCGTCGTCCGTGACGGTCGATGAGGCCCTCGGAGTAAACGGAATCTTCGCGTATCATTACCAGAGCGGCCGGATCGTCCATCCGTTCTAGGCTAACGAGGCCGGGCCGACCATCGGGCTCGGGGCGCTCCGAACGGAGAACCCACACGCTCTCTACTCCGCCCGACGTTACGATTAGGGTTTCGCCTGTATCGCCGAGTCCGATGAAGTTCCGGGTGACATCGACTAGCTCCTCAGCGCTCAACTGGACCAGGAGCGCGCCGACCCGCTCCCCTTCCCACCAAAGGGGCGCCACGAAGCCGACCCGAATTCCGTCTTCATCACCGCTCGAAACGCCCTCGTAGACCGGCATCTCGCCGTCGGGCAGGCGCGCGGCTTCCAGGTCCGGCACCCCCTCCGCCCCCTCCTCCGCGGTAGATGCGACTGGACGCCGATCGATGTCGTAGACGGTGAGCCTTTGCACCGTACCTGCGGCGCGACGCGCGTCCTCCAGGATCCGCCGGATCCGTGTTCGCTCGACCGGGCTGCCCGTCTGGTTGAAGGTGCTCAGGCTCGACCTCAGCTGAGTCCGGCTCGCGATCAGGCTGGCGCGATCCTGCCAGCCCTGGTAGACCTTCTCGAGGTCCTGCTTCTTGGTCTCGGCGAGCGAATCGAGCTGGCGAAGCGAGTTGTCTTGCAGAAGCTGGCCGGCCGCCGTGTAAGCCACGGCACCGAGGGCAACCATGCCGCCCAGCGATACCGCCACAAGGGCGAAGACGAGCTTAGTGCGGATATCCACCTTTGATCAGCGCGAAGTGAAGCTCTAATCCTGTCAGGTGGACCCGGGCGGGTCAAGGCCCGGTCGTCGCGCTTGCGTCAGCAACGCGCCGAGGCCCCGCGACAGTTTCTCCTGACTTTTGTGGCGCTGGTGCACGGTCTGACTACCACCCGCTCGACACGGCGGCACGCTAACCTCCTATCTTTCAACAGATAGCCGGCGCCCGCTCCCGGTGGCCCGGGGGATGCATCTTGGCCAGGTCAGCGTGGGACCCCCTCCTGCCGCGCCGACGGCTGTCCGATCCTCCGCAGCCGCACCCGCCGCGGTACATCAAGGAAAAACATGACGCGACGCGCACCGAGGATTTGCGATCTGTATCGTAACGATCTCGAACGACATTTGTTTGCGCCGGAGCCGCGCAACAGGCGACGG
>JBDHHM010000146.1:0-5228 GCA_039589355.1 Gemmatimonadota bacterium
GTGGAAGGAACGGAGGGTGCGCGGCGGCTGGCCGAGTCGATCGGGATCGTCGACGCCTACCGCAAGCAGGTGCCGCTGGGCCGGCTCGCGACGATCGATGACGTGGCGGCGACGGTTCTCTTCCTCGCGTCGGCCGCCGCATCGCATATCACCGGCATCGAGATCACAGTGGACGGCGGTGAGAGTCTCGGCGGCGGCTTCAAGGGCGTCGCCGACGCGCTTGACCGGATCCCCTAGGCCGGCGGGATCTTACCCAGACGAGTAACCGAAGCGACGACCACGCGCGGCACGATTATACGGTCGTGCTTCTTCCAGACGCCGACCTTCGCAGCCTCGCGGATATACTGCTCCTTCGAGCGCCCGTTTTCCGTCCTCGAACTCGTCGGCGTCTAGGAGCACGATCTTCTCGGCGTCCTCTTCCCAGAAGCGACCGATGAAGACCTTCGGGCCCTTGGTGTCGACCACCACGGTGACGCCGTTCAGCTCGCCTTTGTCCTGATGAAAGGTGCCCATCAGCCTACGCCGCCGGCTCGCAGTGCTCCTCGAGCGCCCTTATCAGGTCGTTGGCCACATCGACGGCCATGCGCCCCTCGATCTGATGGCGGGGCACGAAGTGCACCAGCTCACCGTCGCGGAACAGCGCCATCGACGGGCTGCTCGGCGGGTAGCCGGTGAAGTAGTTCCGGGCCCGGGCCACCGCGTCCTCGTCCATCCCGGCGAACACGGTGCCCAGCCGGTCCGGGCGCGGGCCCTGCTGCAGAGCCAGATTGACGCCGGGCCGGGCCATGCCGGCGGCGCAGCCGCAGACCGAATTCACCACGACGAGCGCGGTGCCGGTCCGCTCGGCCATGAAGCCGTCTACGTCCTCTGGGGAGACTAGCTCCTGGAAGCCAATCGAGGTGAGCTCATCCCGCATCGGCCGCACGAGTCTCGGGTCGTACCGCACACTTCCTCCTGGTTGGGGCTCGCCGATCAAACGGCGGATAAGGCACTAATTATAACAAATGAAGCCGTTGCGCCAGTTCCCAGGGAGGGCGTCGGGGCGGTCGTCTCGCTCCGGCCTCTCCCGCGCTCACGGCACCCGTGAGCGCGGGCTCGCTAACACCAGCTCCGCTCGACGACCCGCCCCGACGCCCGCAACCGGTGGGTGAGCAGCGATCAGCTTCCTTGTTCACTGAGGATTGGATCTTGGAAGTCGATAGTCGAATAGTCCTCGACTATCTGGTCAATGGATGTCGGTTATTGATTATTGAGATGAGTCCCCAGTCTCGTGCTCTTCCGCCTGCCGCGTCTTGAGGATGGCCAGTCGACTGCGGGCCGCCGCCGCGTAATCCGAGCCCGGGTGCCTTTCGAGCAACCTCCGCATCTCCACCATGGCGCGCGAGTCGTCTCCGATCGACTCGCAGATATCAGCGATGCGGACGCAGGTGTACTCGTCGGTCTCGCGGGTGATGCTCGCCGCCTGGCGCGCCCGCAGGTACCAGGCGATCGCCTTTTCCGGATCGTCCATCTCCTCCAGGCAGACCGCCGCCGCGCGCAGGCAGGGTCCGGGGTCGTGCGGGTAACGCGCCACCTCCTCCTCGAACGCCTTAAGCGCCTCGGCGTGGGAGCCGTGCACGGCGAGCGCCTGTCCGCGCCACGATTTGGGTTGATCGATAGGGGGAGCGGAAGAGAAGTATATCTTCCCGAGGACTGAGGCCGTGCCGCCGATGACAACGTAGTACACAAACCCGTAGACGAGACACAAGCCGCCGAAGCCAAACAGCAGACCCATCAGGTATGCCTTGCTCTCCGGCATTCCGCGATCCGCCAGGACGGCCCCGATGAGCAAGCCGAACAGCATGCCGGTGGGAGCCAGCCAGAGCGCGGCCCTGAGGAACCAGGCTCGGGCCGCCGCGTCTACGTCCTTGAGCGGCCTGCGCCACTGCTCCAGCTCGCTGGCGTATTTCTTCTTGGGCTCTTTTCCCGCCATGACTCGGCCCCACCTGAACGGATGTGAAAAGGGCGACGGGCCGGCAACTCTTTATGTTGCCGACTCCGCCGCCCTCTGTCCAGACCGCAGTCGCCTCAGCGACCGCGGGGTCTACTCGACCTCGAGATCGACCGTCAGGTCGTAACCGGTGAGCGGCTCGACCAGATCGTTCATACGATTCGCGACCTGCGAGATCGTCGCCGTGCAGGTACTGGTTGCAGCCATACGAAGCGAAGCTGGTGCGGCAGTACTGGTACCCGATCCACGAGATCGGCGGGGTGAAGAACGCGACGCTCGACGCCGCGGTGAACCTGGAGGTCTCGCGGGTCGGGTCGTACCGCACACTTCCTCCTGGTTGGGGCCCGCCGAACGGTCGGCGGATACAGACTAACTAAAACACATGGCGGCGATGCGCCAGTTCCGGAGGGGTGGGGGGCCGGTACTACTGAGAGGAGTCCTCGGACTCGTGCTCCTCGCGCTGCCGCGTCTTGAGGATGGCCAGCCGGCCGCGGGCCGCCGCGGCGTAGTCCGAGTTCGGGTGCCGCTCGAGCAGCCGGCGCAGCTCCATCCTGGCGCGGGAGTCATCTCCTATCGACTCGCAGATATCGGCGATGCGGACGCAAATGTACTCGTCGGCCTCGCGGGGAAGCCCCTCGGTCTTGCGCGCCCGCAGGTACCAGGCGACGGCCTTCTCGGGATCGTTGATCTCCTCCAGGCAGAGCGCCGCCGCGCGCAGGCAGGGGCCGGGATCGTGGGGGTAGAGCGCCGCCTCCTCCTCGAACGCCTTCAGCGCCTCGGCGTGCGAGCCGTGCACGGCGAGCGCTTCCCCGCGCCAAGATTGCGGCTTCTCGAGCGGGGGAGCCGAGGAGAAGTAGATCTTGCCAAGGAACGAGGCCGTGCCACCGATGACAACGAAGTATATGAAGCCGTAGACGAGAGAAACGCCGCCCAAGCCAAACAGCAGACCCAACGGGAACGGCATCCCGCGCCTCGCCAGAAGGGACCCGATCACCAAGCTGAAGAACAGGCCGACGGGCACCAGAATGACAGCGGCCCTGAAGAGATGGGCCCGCGCCACCGTGTCAACGTCCCTCAGCGGCCGGCGCCATCGCTCGAACTCGCTGGCGTACTTCTTCTTGGGCTCCTTCTCCATATCAATCCTATGATGTCCCCTTCGCCCGTGACGCAGCAAGGTGTGCTGCCGGACGGCTGTCACGAGGGCCCCGGGGCCGCCATCTTAGTTGTGGGAGCCCCATCTTCATTCCACAGATTGGACACCGGCGTCCGAGCGAGCGGAGGATCCGATGATTGGCGATCACGGTAGCCGGATGACGGGCGGCGTGCTGGTGGCGGCCGCCCTGGCGTTGTCCTCGGGCTGCGACGGCCCCGGACGGGTGGACGTCTACGAGGAGACGCTTGTAATTCCGACCTATGAGGCGGGCGCCCCCGATCCCAACCCTCGCTTCTACGCCGGGAGGGCCTACCAGGGAGCGGAGGGCCGCGTCTACCCGTACCCGATGCTGGACCAACTAACCGACGACAGGGTCGACAAGCCGTACAAGGCGTTATGTCTCGAGAACGAATACGTCAGGGTCTGCGCGCTGCCGGAGATCGGCGGTCGTGTGTTCGAGGCGGTCGACAAGACGAACGAGTACGATTTCCTGTACCGGCAGCACGTGATCAAGCCGGCGTTGATCGGGATGCTGGGCGCCTGGATCTCCGGCGGCATCGAGTGGAACTTCCCGCATCATCACCGGTCGCGCGCGTTCATCCCGATGGACTACGCGCTGGAGGAAAACGAAGACGGTAGTAAGACGATCTGGCTGAACGAGCTGGACCTGCGCCACCGGATGCGTTTTACCGTCGGCCTGACGCTGCGCCCTGGACGGTCGTCCTTCGAGGCGACGATCAAGCCGTATAATAGGACGCCGCTCGCGCAGTCCTTCCTCTACTGGGCCAACCCGGCGGTGCACGCCGGCGAGGACTACCAGGTGATCTTTCCGCCGGGCACGCAGTTCGCCACGTACCACGGCAAGAACCAGTTCGCCCGCTGGCCGGTGGCCGACGCGGACTACAGGGGCATCGATTACGCCGACGTCGACATCAGCCGCTGGAGGAATCACCCGTCGCCGATCTCGTTCTTCGCCTGGAACTACGAGGACGACTTCCTCGCCGGCTACGATCACTCTAAAGGCGCGGGCGTCGTCTACGTCGCCGATCACCACATCGCGCCCGGCAAGAAGTTCTGGGAGTGGGGACCCGGGCCGGTGGGACGGTTGTGGGACGAGATACTCACCGACGAGGACGGGCCGTACATCGAGTTGATGGCCGGCGCCTACACCGACAACCAACCCGACTACACCTGGCTGCAACCGTACGAGGCGAAGCTGGTGCGGCAGCACTGGTATCCAATCCGCGGGATCGGCGGCGTGAAGAACGCGACGCTCGACGCCGCGGTGAACCTGGAGGTATCGGAGGAAGGCGTCGCGACGCTGGGATTCAACGTCACAGCGCGCCATGGAGGGGCGCGGGCGCGGCTCGCCGCCGGCGACGAGCCGATCTTCGAGAAGAAGATCGATCTGGATCCGGCCACTCCTATTATAGAGGAGATCGCATTACCGAACGGCGTGGCGCTCTCCGACCTGCGGGCCTCGCTCGTTTCCTCGGCCGGCGACGAGTTGGTGGCGTACCGGCCGGTCGAGCCGTCGGAGGCGCCGATGCCGGACCCCGTGACGCCGCCGCCTCCTCCGCATGAGATCGCCAGCGTCGAAGAGCTCTACCTGACCGGCCTGCGCTTGGAACAGTTCTACAACCCGGCGCTCAGCCCGACCCCGTACTACGAGGAGGCGCTGGCGCGCGATCCGGGTAACTCGCGGGTCAACCTGCGACTGGGCATCGGGAGCCTGCGGCGCGGACGATTCGCCGAGGCCGCCGACCGGTTCCGCGCCGCGCTCGCCCGACCGACCGGCGACCACACGAGCCCGCCAGACGGCGAGGCGTATTACTACCTTGGGCTGGCGACCAAGCTCGATGGCGATATCGACGCCGCCTACGACGCATTCTACAAGGCGACCTGGAGCCAGGCGTTCCACGCCGCCGCCTACTACCAGCTGGCCCAGATCGACGGCCGGCGCGGTGAATTCGGCGCCGCGCTCGAGCATTTGGACCGCTCCATCGCGACCAACGCCTGGAACAGCGGCGCGCTGACCTTGAAGGCCGCCGTGCTCCGGCGGCTGGGCCGGCACGAGGAGGCCGG